>JBDSGC010000138.1:0-7976 GCA_039919215.1 Thermoanaerobaculia bacterium
TTCGCGGCCGCCGACTTCCTGGCGCCACGCGTTTCTCCGAGCCGATCCCGGGGCTGGATTACCCAGCGCGCCTGCGCGCGCCAGCCGAACCTCAGGCTCGAGACAACGGTTCTGGATCATCCTTAACGGGACTCATGTAACGGCCCGGAATGTCTCAGCACCGACCCGTCGGGCGATCATTCAGGGAGCCCCAACCAAAGAGGCATTTCTCTTGCTATTGTGCTGCGACGGTAGTAGTACTACCAGCAACAATATCCCCCCAATACGCCGAAAGAGGAGTCTTCCATGAGGAAAAAATGTTCATCCCATGCCTGGTCGGTGGCTGCTTTCGTCCTGGTAACGTTGTTGGCCTCGGCAGGATTTGCGCAGACGGCAAATCTTTCCGCCAGCTTCAAGTCTGCCAAGGGATGGGTTTCGCCCGGTGAAAGTTACCCCTTCTTCGTGGACTACGCCGCCGGTTCCGGGGGCTCCACCGCCGCGACACTCTCAGTGACGATCCCGCCGTCGGCGGTCTTCGTCTCGTCGACGCCGACACCCAACTCCGGGAGCGGCAGCGCCTCCGCCCCGCTCACCTACAACCTCGGAGCCCTGGCGCCGAATGCGAGCGGCCAGATCCTGATTCGCGCGCGATCGTTGAGCCTGACCGAGGATCCCGAGGTGATGTGGAAGGATCTCTCGGCCGGAGTGAAGCTCTCAACGAGCGTGGCCGGCATCGCGCAACCCGATCTGATGGCGAAGACGCGCGGACCGAAAGTCACCACGCTATCCAGCGCTCGCTACGGAGAGCGGCCGTTCCCTGTGGTCATGGTGCAGTATCAGGACATCAAGCACTGCACCGGACCGGGGCAGCCGTACACCGAATGCACGGGAAACCACACGGCGGGGGCACTGGACGCCGCGGTCAACTCGCAGACGTCCGGCAGGAGCCTCTGGCAGCTGTATCAGGACATGTCGTTTGGCCAGCTCTATCCGGTGGGGGCCGTCCGCCCCAGAGTGGGCGCGACGACCACGCTGTTCGATCCGACCTACAAGCACAAATTCTCGACGCTGCAGCCAAGCGGAACCTGCACGGGGACAACACTTGCTGCCGTGGCCAGCACCCCTGCCTATGCCAACCGCATCGAGAACGGCTGGTACACGCTTCCCGGCACGCAGGGATACTACGGAGCGGACAAGACTGGTCACGGCCTGCTCGGCGCGCTCACCGGCCTGGGCCTGCTGTTCAACATCGACGACGCATGCGGTCCTACCGGCAAGATCGTCTATGACTCTGCCTCTCTGGTGGATCCCGACATCGATTTCAACGACTTCGATACGGACAAAGACGGCGTAGTCGACTTCTTCAACCTGATGTTCGCAGGCGACGGCGGAAACGGCAGCACGACCGTCACCGGCATCAACAACGTCTGGCCGCACAAATCCGACCTCCGCTACTACTTCACCGATGGCGTCGGAGAGACTGGTTACGTCTCCAACGACCAACTCCGCAACCATGAGGGGCAGTCCATCTGGTGGAAGGACGCCACCCGCAAGGAAAAGACGACCAGTCCCTTGTCGGGCCTGCCCGTCTACGTTCGCGTCGGTCCGTACAACGTGAACCCGGAGTCGGCCGTCGACAAGATGTCGGTCATTGCCCACGAGTACGGTCACTCCCTCGGTCTTCCCGACTTCTACTCCCTCGGATCGCGCGGCACCATGGGCAGCTGGGAGCTGATGGGCACCGACCACGCGCAGTTCATGACCATCTTCAGCCGCCAGGACCTCGGCTGGATCGTGCCCGTGGAAGCACAGGACGGCATCTACGCGCTGCAGGAGTCGAAGAAGGACACCCACACGATTCAAGCGAAGAGGCCGGATGGAATCCCGTACACGCTGACCGGCCCCGACGTTCACAACGGCGACGCGCTCCGGATCGGCCTGCCGTCCATCAAGCTGATCGACTCGGCACCGTCCGGCACCCACGTCTGGCATTCCGGACAGGGCAATGACTTCGGATGCCCCGGGCACACCCTCGATGTCTACCTCCCGGAAGTCGAACAGAACGCCACCGCCAACGCCATCACCCTCAAGTTCAAATCGCAATACGAGATGGAGTGGGACTACGACTATGGCTTCGTGCTGGCCTCCGTGGATGGAGGCAAAACCTGGACCTCGCTCCCGTCAAAGAACGGAACGACGATCAGCGGTTACAACCCGAACACCAGCGGCTGCCTGACGCAGTACGGCAACGGGATCACCGGTGTGTCCGGCGAGAAGAACGAGCTGACCAACAGCAGCCGTCTCCTGTCGCTTTACCCGCAGCCGCTGTGGATCGACGACGAATTCGACCTGACGGCTTTCCGCGGGCAGAAGCTGCTGCTCCGCATCGCCTACTCCACCGACCCTGGCCTGGCCAAGCGCGGCTGGTTCATCGATGATCTGGCGGTCACCGCTGACGGTCGCGACCTCTATCGCAGCGACTTCGAGGTGGACAACGAAGGCACCCGCCTGTTCCCCTCTGGGTTTGCCCGCATCAGCTCCGCCGACGGAGTCAATGCCGATCACGCGTACTACGTCGAGATGCGCGATCGGGTGAGCTGGGACAAGGACGGCAAGCTGCAGAGCTCGCGCGGGGTCCCCTCGTGGGCTCCCGGCGTCGCCATCCTCTACACCGATGAGAATCATGGGTACGGCAACGTCGGCGCGGAAGGCGTTCCGGCGCAGACGGTGGTGGACGCCCGTCCCCAGCCGGGCAACGAGTCGCCCAACCTCGACGATGCAGCATTCAGCACCACGGCCGGTTCGGAGAAATTCGACGGGTGCACCCACATCGATAACTACAAGCCGAGCGATGCCGCGACCTGGAAGCTTCCGAACGGCATGAAGCTGACGGTCTCCTCCCTCTCCGGTCTCTCCACGGATGGAGTGAGCAGCAACGCCGTCGCGCAAGTCATCGCCGATGTGAAACCCGACTGCTCCATCGTTGTGCAGCCGCCGGTGCTCAGCTTTGCGGCCGGTCACACCGATCCCGAGCCGAACGGCAGCGTCAAGCTGCAGTGGACCCGTCCCGCCGGTGCGGTCGGTCCGGACGAAGTCCAGGAAGCAACCTTTCTGGACACCGTCGTCGACGACAACGCGGAGAACGGCCTGACGCAGTGGACAACCACCACCGCAGGAACCGGGGCATTCGCCTGGGAGAGCTCGCAGCTCAAGAAGGGCTCGGGAACCTATTCGTTCTGGGGCCGCAGTGCGGAGGGAGCGACCAACGCCTCCTCGATCCTGACCTACGGCAAAGCCATCACGTTGCCGGCGGTGGGCACCGCGACGCTCAGCTTCTCCGACTGGTACATGAATGAAGGGGATGACAAAGTGGCCGTCGAGGTTTCCGAAGACGGCACAACCTGGAGCGCGATTTACGAAGGGTCGCGCTCCGCACTCGCTCCCGACGCACTCATTGCATTTGAGAACGAAGGCCTCACCCAGCGCAGCATCAGCCTTACCTCCTTCAAGGGAAAGACGATCTCCCTCCGCTTCCGCTTCATCGCCGGCCCGGAGAATCGCGCCGGTTCCACACCGTTCGGATGGTATGTCGATGACGTGAAGGTGGAGACGGCCAACTGGTACACCGTCGCCTCGCCGGCGGATCCTGCGTATCAGCGCACCGGACTCTCCACCGGCAAGTACTACTATCGCGTCCGCACGAACTACCCGGCCGGTCCGGTTGGCGTCCCCAGCCCCTGGAGCAACACCGTGACCACGAACGTCACCGCTGCCCCACCGCCGAAGAAGTCTGACCTCGTCGTCGCCAGCATCCGCGCAGCCAATGCCAAGACTCCGGGAAGCCGTTCCATCAGCGTGACCGCGGTGGTCGGAAACATCGGCGAGGCCGGCGGCGGCACCAGCAGGACGAAGTTCGTTCTCGACGGCACCACCGTCCTCGCCACCATCGATACACCGATGCTGGCCATCGGCGGTTCGGTGGAAGTCACGGTGCAGTGGGATGCCAAGGGAGTCTCCGGCAACCACTCCATCACGGTCACAGCCGACGACGCGAACACGGTCGACGAGTCGAACGAGAGCAACAACAGTCTTGCCGCGCAGTACAGCCTCAAGAACGGCAGGCTCTAGTCACACATCACACAGGATCCGATGGAAGAGGCGGCTCGCAGGGGCCGCCTCTTTCATTGCAACAAACTCCAAATGGACTCGATCACAAACTTGAAAGCGGGATCATGGCAGCGTACGCTCCCCTCATGACGGCGGCAGACGGCGACGGCACCCAGACATCGCGCTCGCGACTCCTTTCCGTCGCGAAATCGCTCTTCGGCCAGAACGGTTACGACCAGACCTCGACCTCCGCCATCGCCCGCGCCGCCGGCACCTCGGAATCTCAGCTCATGCGCTACTTCGGCGGCAAGGCGGGATTGCTGGAGGCCATCTTCAATGACGCCTGGACCGCCCTTGGCGGCAGTGTCTCTCAGATCGTCACCGACTCACAGCACGCGCGCGAGGCCACCCTCCGGCTCCTGGTCATGATGATGACGGCGCTGGGCCGGGATCACGACATCGCCGTCCTCTTCCTGCTCGAAGGACG
The DNA here is from genome assembly GCA_039919215.1 of Thermoanaerobaculia bacterium. GTDB lineage: Bacteria > Acidobacteriota > Thermoanaerobaculia > Gp7-AA8 > Gp7-AA8 > JBDSGC01. The sequence continues at coordinate 4,574 of JBDSGC010000138.1, forward strand.
GCGCATGCGCGGCGTAACCCATGAGGTCTTCCTGTCTCAGGGTTTCGTGCAGTTTTTCAAGATCCTCAGCGACCTGATCGGCAAAGGACAACAGGAAGGCTCATTCCGCAACGACGTCAAGCCCGTGGTCCTCGCTTCCGCCATCATGGGATGCGCCGAGGCCATGATGCGCGACCGACTGATGGCGGAGCATGGCGAGGGTGAGAGCGCGTTCGACGACGTCGCCGTCCGCACCACCTTCGCTTCGATGGTCAATGGCCTGGCACCATCGCCAACCGCCGCGGCTCCCGAACCGGCGAAGAAATAATTGCCGGTCGCCTGGGAACGCCGGCATCCTGCCGGCGGGAGCTGTCCAAACACCAACCAGGCACTACGGATCGAGCGGATCCATGGCATCGGCCTGGAGCGAATCCAGACAGGGCTTGAACTCCAGGTCGAACGGCGAGATCCGCTTCCCCAATTCGTACGGCAGATATCCCAGCTCGCGCAGGCACCTCTCCGCGAATGCCGGGCTCTCGATGCTGCTGCTGTGTCCGGGATCGGTCGTCATCAAGGCCATCCTGTCGAACGGGATGCCGTAGCGATAGATCTGCCGGGCAGCATTGCGGAGGTTCGTGGTGGTGTGGCGCGCGTGCGGATCGATGAGAATCGCGTCGGCGGGAACTCCCAACTCCCGGATCAGGTACTTCTTCATTTCGACGGCTTCGGCGAATGGAGTCTGGATGGGGTGAACATACCCGCCGGACACCAGCAGCAACGGCGCTTTGCCGTCGCGAAACCGTTTGGCCGCCACGATCGTGCGCAGCTTTCCGGCCGGCGACAGATTCACTCCTGGACGGTCCGCGCCCGAACCGAGGACCACGATCACCGTGTAGGGGTACCGGCTCCAGTCGAGGGAGGGGATCCGGCGGATGGCAGCCGCGTTCTCGCCGGTATCCAGCGGCTCCAGCCGGCCGGCCTCGTCGCGCGCGTTGATTTCCAGCAGGAGCATGGCAAATCGAAGCGACGGCTGAAAAAAAAGATCAAACTCCGAGCGCTGGTCGTTCACAACGGACGCCAGCAGGCGGACCATGTTGCGATACGCATCCGATGAAACGTCATAGGTGACCGCATCGGCCGCGGGATACCGCCCGCTCCTGCCGGTCCCATAGACGTCGATGATCTGGTTGATCCCTCTGGCCGCATCCAGCCAGGCTTGCGCTACCAACTCTTCCCCGCTCCGCTCGTGGAGTCGCTGGAACATGCCGCTGGCCCGCAGCGGACCGTCGATCATGCGCTTCAGGGGCTCGCTGCGATGGGACAGAGCTCGCATTGCCTGCGCGGCTGCGCTCGATTCCGAATCGGTCCATCTCATCGCCGCGGCATAACACTGCAGGTCCATGTTGCAGGTCTCCACGGCTCTGCCGAGGCTTGCGCGCTTTGCCTCAGCCAGCCTCGCCAGCGCGGCATCCGACTTGATGGCCTGGCGAACGGCAGCAGTCCGCTCCAGCGTCGACAACAGGTAGAAGTTCTTATCCTGAACCGGGGACGTCAGGGCCACCGGAGCTTTCAACGCCTCGATCGGACGAGGAGACGTTTGCGCTGCCAGTACAGCGAGCCATGCGGAAGCCAGTGCGAACTTCATCGGAACACCATCCTCTCGACGACGCGCTACCCATCATGACGGGATGACGGGCGGCGTGAACGCCCCGGTAAGCCCAGTTCTCCGCGCCAGCTTGTCGGCCATATCCTCGGTCAACTCTGCGTTGAGCACGAGGGCCATGGAGGGATTGCGGTCGAGCAGACTGCGCAACGACGTTTTCTCCCACGCCACATAGCGCGTCGGTTCCCTGACCGCAACGCTCGCTGCAGCGCGTGTTCCCTTGATGAAGCCGATCTCGCCGACGAAGTCACCGGCGCGAAGATCGGCCAGCTTCCGCCCGTTCTTCTCGACGGTCACGCTTCCGCTGAAGATCAGCATCACCTCCGCCGCCTCTTCCCCGGCGCGCATCAGCAGCGCTCCCGCTTCCGCCTCTTTCCAGGTGGCGATCCGGATCAGCCGGAGAAACTCGACCGGCGTGAACCGGCTGAAGCTGGACTGATACAACTCTTTCTCCACCTCGCTGAACGTCACCCCTCGCCGTTCCCGAAGAAGAAGGCCGATCTGCACGACGTTGAGGGCGATGAACACGACGTTCCATCCGATGACCAGCCACAGCGGCCGGGCTGGCGCGAAATAGCTGTAGGAGATGGATGCGAAGCTCGCCGCGATCGACAACGCCCGCAACCACAGGACATCGCGCACCAGAAACGAAAGCGCAATGAGCGCAAACGCCAGGTGCCCCGCCAAGTCCAGCATGCGCACAATTCATGATCGCATGAGCGGCGCACGGGGGATGTTCGGGCCGCAAGGAACACCTGAACCCGGAACCGCGGCACTGGAGGGTCACTTGCTCGGAAGATCGTCTTGCCAGTTCAAAACGACGGTGATGGGGAACGAGCGCCGCTCACGGGAGAGGCTGTTGACGAGGAATCGCTGCCCATCGCTGGTCACGTCGTATTCGCGCTCATCGTTGCGAGCTGGTCGAAGGGTGAGAGCCGCGAGGACCCGCGTCGCGCCCGGGCGCAGTTCGCCCGCCTTCGCCTCCATCATCACGGACGTGAGCTGGTCGCCCGGGGCCACGTAAAACAATTCCTTCTCGTCACCACGCCAGGCCGCCTGCATCCCACCCTCGACGGAAATCTGCACCCGCGAGCCGTTGGGAGGATAGGGCGTCATGTAGACCTCGAAGCGGCCCGACTCATCGGAGGAGTAGGCAATCCAACGGCCGCTGGGCGAAAACACCGGCTGGATTTCATTGAAGGGTGACGCGACGATCGGGGTCACCGGACCACCGGAGATCGGAATGGTAACGATATCGTTCTGCGTCCGGGAAGTGAGGCGGCGGAAGAGAACGGTTTGTCCGTCGGGTGAAACGGATTCAGCAAACGAGGTCCCCAGTCCACCCAGCAACAACCTCTCGTCCGGAGAGTCGATCGATTTGATGTAGAGACTCGGCGAGCCGCTGCGATTCGACGAATAGACCAACTGCTTCCCGTCAGGAGTCAGCGCACCGGCGAATTCATCCTTGGGGTTAAACGTCAGGCGACGCGAGGTGTGGCGCGACAGATCGAACAGCCACTGATCCTGGTTGCCGCTGCTTTCGTCGGGAAGACCGTAGAGAATCTGCTTCTGATCCGCGCTCAGGTGAGGGGCCAGGTAGTCTGCGTCCGCACTGATGGCGGGCTCGGCATGACCCTGCCGGTCGACCCAGAGGATTGACGAGATGCGGGATCCCGAGCCGTACGCCAGAACTCCGGTGCGGGAGCTGCTGAAAAGAGCGAAGCCGGCGGGGTGATACTGCATGCGTTCCTTGCTGACAAC
>JBDSGC010000139.1:0-4633 GCA_039919215.1 Thermoanaerobaculia bacterium
GGATCCGCACAAGATGCTCTGGATGCCGTTGTCGTTCGGCGTGATCCTGGTCCGTGACGGGCAGTGGCTGCGTCGTGCTTTCCAGGCGGACGCGCCCTATCTTTTCAACGCCGACCGCGCCAGTGACAATCTGGGCGAGATGACCATCCAGTGCTCCAAGCGCGCCGAGGCAGTGAAACTGTGGCTGACGCTTCAGGTCAGCGGGACGAAGCCGTTCGAGTCATCCCTTGACGTCGTCACCGCGGTGACCCGCGACCTCTACGACCGGGTCATGGCCTCGGATGATTTTGAGGCCATGCACATCCCCGATTTCAACATCTTCTGCTTCCGCTACATCGGACCCGCCGCGTCGCGGATCCCGGCTTCATCGCTCGACGCACGAAACGGGGAGCTGCGCGAGGCCCTCATCCGGTCGGGCCGGGCCTGGATCACTTCGACTGTGTTGAAGGGAGCGCGCGTGTTGCGGGTAACCGTCATCAACCCGCGGAGCACGGCCGCGCACGCCGCCGCCATGCTCGACGCGGTGCGAGAGCTGGCGTGCTCGCAAACGAGTCGGTCATGACCAGCCCGTCCCCACGACTGCGGATCGTGCTCGTTGAACCGCGCGAGGCGGGAAACGTCGGTGCTGTTGCGCGCGTGATGAAAAACTTCGGATTCGGGGAGCTCTGGATCGTGGGCCGGCATCCGGAGCTGCAGCCGCTGGCTACCTGGTGGGCCAGTGGAGCCGATGACGTCGTGGCGCGGGCGCAGTTCTGCGAGACTCTGCCCCAGGCCCTGGCCGAGGCTCACGTGACGGTGGCTACGACCTCGCTGCGCGGGCGGACGGACCAGGCGGGGCTGGATCCTGCAGGAGTGGCGGAGAAGTTCACAGCACTCGAACCAGCGCAAACGCTCGCACTGGTCTTCGGACGGGAAGATAAGGGCCTCAAACACGAGGAAGTCATGCAGTGTGCGCATGCCGCCTCCATTCCGACGGATCCCGGTTATCCCACCATGAATCTGGCCCAGTCGGTCGGCGTGTTCTGCTACGAGTTATCGACCTCTCGGCGACCCGCCGCCGCGGCGCGGGAACTGGCAGCGGCGGCGTCGGTGGAGCGTCTGCACGATCGGGCGCAGGCCCTGCTCGCCGAGGTAGGTTTCCTGCATGGCGACAACCCCGATCGCATCTACGACGATCTTCGGTCGATCGCCGGCAGGGCGGACCTCGAAGAGCGCGAGGTCAGGATCCTCCTCGGAATGCTGCGTCAGATTGAGTGGAGGCTGGGCCCCGGGAAGGGATGATCGCGCGGCTGCGATCCACCAAAACGGCGGCGACGGGTCAGGGCGCTTTGTTCGTCGGGTGCGCCGCGTTGAGACAGTCGCCCACCATCTCGATGAACTTCTCGAGGTCGAACGGCTTGAGGATCGAGTTGCAGACTCCGTCCACAGGGATCTTCTCAACACCCCGTTTTCCAGCAGCGGTGAAGACGATCATGTGGGGGCGCTTTTCCTTGAATCGTTTCTCGATCTCTGCGATGAATTCGTAACCGTTCAATCGAGGCATCATCAGATCGAGAAGGATGAGGTCGAAGTTTCCGCCGTTCTCGATCTTCTCCAGCCCCGCGGCTCCTTCCTCTGCGACCTCCACTTCGAAATTCATCCGCCGGAGCACGGCCTGTAAGAGGACACGGATGGCCAAGTCGTCGTCGATGACGAGTATTTTCCGGCCTGCGCCGTCGAGTTTTCCGACTGTATTCAAGTGAGAGAAGCCTCGAAAAAAGTATGCGAAACCCGTACCGGGCTGATCCAGCGGAACGCCAGTTCGTGCGCATTCTAGCAACCGCAGACTCGAGCTTCTAGAGACACGCTCGGGTCATCTGCAATCAAAGGCGGCCGAGGGAACGCGGCTGAGGCGAAAATCGTGGCGGACGCTTTGCGAACCGCCGCCGCCGGCCGTGCCGGCCGGGAATCGGATAGCCTCCGTTCCGCTGATGATCGATCCTGACGCTCGAGGCCCGGAGAAAACCGACGTTGCGGCCGAGGAGATCTTTCGCTTCCGCCCCTGGGTCCGCCGTGCCGGACTGTCGATCGTCGCGGTCTCCGCGGCTGCCACAGCAACGATCGTTGCGACGCTCTATCAATGGCCGGGCAGTCGCTTCGGTTGGATCGGTGAGCGCTTCGTGTGGGTCTATCTGGGGACGCTCTGGATCGGAGGGCTGAAGGTCTGGCTGGGAGCGCGAGGGATCGTCGCCGAGCTGCGATCGGAGCAGATCGTCCTGCGCCCCCTGCATACGTTTCGCGCGCACTCGATCCCCTGGCCCGCGGTGCGCGGGATCGAGCAGACCATCGGCGGTGATCGCCTGATCGTCTACCACGATACCCGGCGCGGCATGCGGTTCGTGGCGTTGAATCTGAACTTGATCCGAGGGCGCCGGGACTTTCTCTCCCACCTCGACCAGCGCCTCCGGGCCATGGGGTTCGTGGAGAAAATCGTGGAACGCTCCCGCTATCTCACCGCGCCGTCGTTCCCGTCGGCTTGAAGGTGGGGAACAGCGCGATGCGCCGATGATGGAGTGATGAACGTGAGCTCCGCGGTTCTGAGCGGCGCTACGAAAGGAATGATCACGGGAACTCGGTACACTGACGCCCCGATGAAAGCGAAGCAGGAGATCGAAGCGCTGCGCGCGGCGCTGGAGCGGCACAACCGGCTCTACTACCTCGAGGCCCAGCCCGAGATCAGCGATTACGAATTCGACCAGAGCCTGCGCCGGCTGCAGGAACTGGAAGCGGCGCATCCCGAGCTGCACGATCCCAACTCGCCCAGCCAGAGGGTGGGAGGCGCTCCCATCGATGAGTTCCGCACCGTTCTCCACGAGCCGCCGATGCTCTCGATTGAGAACGCATACAGCCGGGAAGAGTTGCTGGAATGGGATGGGCGCGTCAAAAAGGGATTGGGTGAAGAATCCGTGGAGTACGAGGCGGAGCTCAAGATCGACGGGGTCTCCATCGACCTGCTTTACGAAAACGGAGCGCTGACCCGGGCGGCCACTCGTGGTGACGGAGTGCATGGAGATGACGTCACTCCCAACGTGCGCACGGTGCGATCGCTCCCGCTGAAGATCGGCGCCCGCCACCAGCGGCTGGAAGTGCGCGGGGAAATCTACATCGCCAAGTCTGACTTCCTGAAGCTCAATGAGGCGCTGGAGGAGAGCGGGCTTGAGCCGTTAGCGAATCCGCGCAACTCGGCTGCCGGCTCGCTTCGTCAGAAGGACCCGAAGCTCGCGTCGCAAAGGCGGCTGAGTGCGTTCGTGTACCACCTTGTCGCGGCGGACGACCTGCGGATCTCCTCGCAGTCCGAGGGGTACGAGTTGATGGAAGACCTCGGATTTCCGCTGAACCCGCAGCGCGGAGTCTTCGCCGACATCGAGCAGGTCGAAGCGTTCATCGCCGAATGGCACGGACGACGCCACGACCTCCCCTTCGAAATCGACGGAATCGTCGTCAAGGTCAACCGCCGCGAGAAACAGCTGGAACTGGGCACGACGTCGAAGGCTCCTCGCTGGGCCATCGCTTATAAGTACCCGCCGGAAGCGGCAGAGACGGTCGTCCGCGCCATCAACCTTTACGTAGGCCGCACCGGAGCTGTCACCCCGGTGGCGGTGTTCGATCAGGTGCTCCTCGGAGGCACCCGCGTCACCAATGCCAGCCTGCACAACTTCGATGAGGTCGGCCGTAAGGATGTCCGTGTAGGCGACAGCATCCTGGTGGAGAAGGGTGGCGACATCATCCCCAAGGTCGTGGAGGTCCTGGCGGCGAAACGGCCGAGAAAGACGAAGCCCTTCGCCATCCCCACGCATTGCCCCGAGTGTGGCCAGTTGCTGCATCGGTTCGAGGGCGAGGTGGCCATTCGTTGCGTGAATGCCGGCTGCCCGGCCATCGCCCGCGAATCGCTGGTTCACTTCGGCGCACGCAAGGCCATGGACATCGAGGGGCTCGGATACGAGACGGTGAAGCTGCTGCTCAACGAAGGGCTGATCACCGACTTTGCGTCGCTGTACGAAATCGACGAGGCGAAGCTCGCCGCTCTTCCAGGCAAAGGGGAGTTGTCCGCAAAGAAGCTGATCCAGGGCCTGGAAAAATCGAAGACCAATGACTTTGCCCGGTTCCTCTTCGCCATCGGGATCCGAATGGTGGGCGAGCGGGCGGCGAAGCTTCTGGCGGCACGCTTTCGATCGGTCGAGGCCTTGATGTCTGCCACCGCCGAGCAACTGGTCGAGGTGCCGGAGATCGGGCCGAAAGTGGCGGAGTCCATCACCTTTTACTTCTCCGTCGAGGCCAATCGGCAGCGCATCCTGAAGATGCTGGAACTGGGAGTGGCTCCCGTCTTCCAGGCCGAAGCGCTCGGCGACCGCCTGGCCGGCAAAACGGTGGTGGTCACCGGAACGCTGACCAGGTTCTCGCGCGAGGAGATCCAGAAACTGATCGAACGTGAGGGCGGGAAAGCGTCCAACGCCGTCTCGTCGAAAACCTCGTACCTGGTGGCCGGTGAGGCTGCCGGCTCGAAACTCGAGAAGGCGCGATCGCTCAAGGTGCCGGTGCTGAGCGAAGAGGAGTTTCTGGCTCTGGTCGATTCGCAGGAGTGAAGGGCCAGTGC
>JBDSGC010000140.1:0-9459 GCA_039919215.1 Thermoanaerobaculia bacterium
AATGCGCCCCACGATTCCGCCGATTCGAACCGCGGCTACCTCGGGAGATTCGATTCGCCGAGGAATCTACATTTCGTGAAGACCCTTGGAGATGTCGCCGCTCCGCGGCTCATTCCTCGTGTGGCGAACGAGTCCCAGGGCTCACGCCCTGGGCTACGTAGATGACGCCGCTCCGCGGCTGCCATCCGCCTGTTTTGCGTCCATACGCTCCTCGTTGCGCGCGGCGAGACTCCCGGCCGGCCGGGCTATGACGAAATCAACGCGCGCACGTGGCCGACCATGGCGGCCAGTTCCAACGGCTTGAAGAGGATGGCTTTGACGATGGAGCGGTCGATGTCCGGCAGGGCATCCGAGTCCGCCGCCGTGATGACCACCACCCGTTCCTCTCGCTCCGGCTTGCTGGCGCGGATGAAGGACACCACATCCTGTCCGCTCATCTTCGGCATGACCCAGTCGAGCAGCACCACTTCGTAGCGCGATTCCTCCAGGAGCCGCACTGCGTGATCCCCATCCTCGGCCACGTCGACGCTCAGGCCTTCGGCCACCAGCTTCCGGGAGATGACCGCCCGGAGCTGGGGATCGTCGTCCACGACGAGCACCTGCCGTCGCGGTTTCGCTGGCATGGAACGTTGAATGGGGACCCCTTGCTGAACGCGTGGAATCGTAGCATGCGGGTCCCGCTCGAACGGCGGGCCGCACCCCGCTTTCCTGTGCATCCAGTGCTGACTGATTTAAGCTTCGGAGGTGCCCGCCTACGTCGCCTTCCTGCGCGCCATCAATGTCGGGGGCCACACCGTGACCATGGCCCGCCTGCGTGAGATCTTTGAGGCCACCGCATGTACTTCGGTGGAAACGTTCATCGCCAGTGGGAACGTCATTTTCCACACGCGATCCACCAACGCTGCGGCGACGGAAACCAGACTGGAGATAGCCCTGCGGGCAGCGCTGGGATACGAAGTGGCGACCTTCCTGCGGACCCCCGCCGAAGTGGCTTCCATCGCCCGCACCGATCCGTTCGATGGAGAGGAGTCGTCGAAGGAAGAACCTAGCCTCTTCGTGACCATGCTGGCCAGTCCGCCCACGGAGGAGTCCAGGCAGAAGCTGATGTCGAAAGCGTCCGCGCTCGATGCGTTCGCCGTCGTCGGTCGCGAGATGTACTGGTTGCGGCGATCCCGGGAGACCGGTTTCAGCGGGGCTCAACTCGAGCGGATCTTCGGCCAGAAAGCAACGGCGCGGAACGTCAAGACCGTGCGTGCCATCGCAGCGAGACTGTTCCCGGCGTAGCCGGCACGGCCGGCGGCGCTGGTTGCCCAGGGCTCCGCCAAAATCGCGCTCTAAGAAGTTCTGCCGCGCAGGCGTCCAGCCCACCAGTCTTCCATTCGAGGGAAGCGCGCTGTGGTCATGCGCGCTCCCGGCGATTGCGGCGCGCCGCCTTGAGCTCCCCGGCATCGAGGAAGGGCCAGACGCGATGGTCGCCCTGCTTCTCGAACCAGCGGCGATACGGCCGCCAGATCAAGCCGAAGGTCAGGATGCTGGGGATCACGCATAGCACGCGGAGCCATGTCGGCAACGAGGGCCATCGATAGTCTCCGTTGCTTTCCAGGAACAGAATCCAGCGGGCGATCTCGCCGCGGTCTTCGCCGGTCAGCCTCTGCGGATTCGGCGTGTCGGGATTCGGGGGTTCCAGCAGCGAGGCCTGGGCCACGATCTCCCGGACCCCGCGATCGGTCGAGCGGGGAGTGCGCGCGCGAAACTCCGCCCGAGGGATGCGGCCCGCGGCCAGTCCGTCGAGGAGCTCGATGAGCTGGTCGCGTGAGATGCGGTCGATCATGGTTTTCGCTTCGTTAGGTGCCTGCGCGGCAGACCGTCTTGGAGCGTGATGTTGGTGGAGCCTTGGGCAACCAGCGCCGCCGGCCGTGCCGGCTACCGCGTGGCAATCGTAGTGTAGGGGAGAGTGTGGGGCCTCGTGCACGATCGTCATCGATGTGCGACCATGAGATCGCGCAGCGTTCGCCGCGGCATTCGTCGCCGCGGCGTGGCTGCGAGTCGTCAAATGACCGACCGCCGGAATGGGCGGAAGCCAGGAGGACAAAATGGCCAAAGGAAACAACAGTCAGCGCAAAGAGACGAAGAAGCCGAAGAAGGACAAGAAGTAACGATCGTCGCTCCGTCGTCTGCCTCCGTTGGAAACGGTTCTGCTGTTTTCAACGGAGGCGAACGCGGCGAGTGGCAGCGCCTGCTGAAGTCGCGAGCGCGCTCGCCGCGTCACCGTCACTCCCCGCCGCGAAAGTTCAATTCCAGCGTCAGGCCGCCCGGGTCTTGCAGGAAGATCTGGGCGTCGCCGCTTCCGGGAACCTGTTTGAGGGTGTATGGCACCGCGTGATCCTGCAGCCGCTGTTTCGCACTCTCCAGGCCCGAACAGCTCATCGCGCAGTGATCGAAGGCAGTATCCGTTCGCGCCGTGGTCTCACGGATCTTTTCGCTGAGATGGACGATGGCGCGATCCCCGGCGTAGAGCCAGAAGCCTGGTGTCCGGAACGGCGGCCTGGGGCCGTCCTGCAATCCGAGGATGTCTACGTAGAACGCTCGGCATTCGTCGATCAGGGTGCGTGGACCGCTGATGTTGATGTGATCGATTCCCAGAATCTTCATTGCTGAAGTGTACGGCCGGCGCAGCTTGCGGATCTCAGGCGAAGTCTGCGATCAGCGCCGGCCAGCCGTCAGCAGCGGATAGGGGTTGATGGGCGTGCCCTTCCACCAGCGCTTGTCCGCGTCGAGGAGAAAAATCGCAAAGTGCAGATGCGGCGTGTCCTTCGGCGCGTTGCCGGTGGTTCCCACGTATCCGACCAGCTCACCGCGCTTGAGCAGCTGGCCCTCGTGCAGGCCGCTGGCGTAGGAGTCGAGGTGCGCGTAGTAGTAGCAGTAGCGGCCTTCCCGATCGAACTCGTACACGGTCAGGCCGCCGGGAACGCTGGTGAACAGTTTCTTCACCACGCCTTCCTCGGTGGCGATCACCGGCGTTCCGCGCGGCATCAGGATGTCGATCGCTTCATGCTTTCTGCCCCCACCACGACGTTCCTCGAACATGTCGTGGAGCGCGGTGGCCTTGACGCCGGCCACGGGAATGAGCAGCGCGCGCGAAGGCTGCTCCGCCGCGGGAGCAGGCGCGGATATTGACGAGACCTCCGAGAGCGCTTCCTTCAGCCGCGCTCGAAGTGGTGCCGTTGAGGAAGGGGGAGCGGTGGCCGCGGCCGGCGCGGGAACAGCCGGCTTGATGGACTGGAAGGGCACCTCCGCGGCGGGCCGCGTACGGGACACTTTCACGGGAGGCGCCGTGGTGGGATGGGGGACCGGCTTGGTGATCGTGGCATCACCTGGAAGCGCCGTGCTCTCCCCCGAAGTGTCCGTGCCATTCGGTCCCGCACCGCGCCAGGCCATCCATCCGATGACCGCCAGGGCGGCCACCAGAGCGAGTCGCGTAAGCCATTCCGACCTCGGCGCGCTCATCACTCCTCCAGCAACGCAGGCACCCCGGGCGAGACCAGCTGGGAAAGCTCCATGGCATCCCAGTTGGTCAGGCGGATGCAGCCATGCGAAGACGTTTTGCCGATCGTGGAAGGTTCCGGCGTTCCGTGAATTCCATAATGCGGCTTGGAGAGATCGATCCACACCACGCCGACCGGGTTGTTCGGGCCGGCCGGAATCTTGGCCTTCTTCTCGCTCGCTTCCGCGTCCCAGAAGAGATCGGGGTTGTAGTTGAAGCTGGGATTGCGGGCCACGCCGTTGATCTTCCACTTGCCGATGGGCAGCGGATCGTGCTCGCTGCCGATGGTAGCCGGATAGCGCGCCATGATCTTCCCCGCTGCGTCGATCGCTTCCACCGTGCGGTTGGCCTTGCTGACGCGCACGGTCATCCCGGGAGCTTTCTCCAGCGGTGTGCGGGTGACGTTCGGCACGCTGATCACCGAGCCGGCGCGATCGAGCGGAATGCCGGGATTGAGCAGCCGGAGGAGCGCAGGGCTCGCGTGAAACTTTTCTCCCAACCCCTCCACTGCGCTGACGTATCCAAGCGCTGGAAGCTTGGCCTTCTCCGCACTCTCGGTGGGGATCGGGACGAACGGTCCGGCGACATCTTCTGCCGTGATGGTGTAGCTCACCATTGCCGGTGCTGCGTCGTGGTTGAGCAACTGCCATGTGGCCGCGGTGACGCTGCCTGCCCCCTCCAGCGCGTTCGCCTGCTGGAAGGCCACGACTGCCGCACGCGCCAGGCTGCCGTAGCGGCCGTCGATCTCTCCTGACGAGTAATGCAGGCGATCGAGAAGAATCTGCAGGCGGAGAACCGATCCGCCGTGCGCGGTGGCAGAGCTGAACAGCGGCATCCGCAGGGGATCGTTGGCCATCGCTGCCATGTTGGGAACGACTTTCGGGACGACCGGCTTCTTTTTCGATGCAGCCTGCAGGGGGAGAACCAGGAAGGCAACGCTGAAGGCTGCCCAGCGGAGAATCAAAGACATCGTGGATCGATCAGAGTTCATCAGCGGTAGCTCCTCGACAGCGACAGGGCTCGATGCAGCAGCGACCGGTTGCGGTTGCAGGGGCAACTGCAATTTGAGTTCCCCCCGGCGAACGAACTCCGATCTCACGCCCGTTGCGCCCGTTCCTTTGGCCGCTCGGCGATCCAGATCACGTAGCGCGCCTTTCCGCGATCGCCACGGGCGCGGGCACGAACCTCGTCAACGGCAAATCCCAGCTGCCGCAGCTTGGCCACGAATGCCGGATCGGGTCCGCTGGCCCAGATTCCCAGCACGCCGCCGTCGCGCAGCGCTTTCTGGGTGGCTCGCAATCCGGCCAGGTCGTAGAGGCGATGGTTGTCTTCACTGGTCAGTGCCTGCGGCCCGTTGTCGACGTCCAGGAGGATCGCGTCGAAGCCGTCGCGCTCTTCGCGGATGATCGCGCCGACATCGGCGACGCGCACGGTCACTCGGGGATCGTCCAGTGGATGTCCTGCCAGCGCCGCCAGCGGGCCGCGATTCCACTCCACCACCTCGGGGACCAGTTCGGCGACGACCACCTGCGCCTTCGGTCCGGCCAGCCGCAAGACCGCGGCGAGCGTGTAGCCCAGGCCCAGACCGCCGATCAGAACGCGAGGCTTCGGGCGGTCTCCGATCTTCTTCCAGGCCAACTCGGAGAGCGCCTCCTCCGACCCGTGCACGCGGCTGTTCATCAATTCGTAGTTGGCCACACGGATCGAGAACTCATCGCCGCGCTGATAAAGGCGCATCTCATCCCTGCTGCCAGGAACGGCGGCGCGGTCGAGCAGGGTCCAGGGAATCATCGGGGCCTCGTGCCGAAGCGCCGGCGAGAGGGCCTCACCGGATATGCCGGCAGCTTTTCGGAACGCCGGCTTCCAGCCGTTCGGTTCGGCGGCTGCCCGCACGATGGCGTCAACGTAAACGTTCCAGAGATCAGTCGAGAGTTCGTGTGAGAAATGCGGCTCAGGGCGAATGGTGAGCGCGCGCAGGCGCGCCTGGCAATCCAGCCCCGGGCTCGGCCCGGGGAAACGTCTGCCGGCAGGAGAAGTGCGGCCGCGGAGGCGGTCGCTAGAGGTCGCGGCTTGCGAGTAGCGGCCGCCTTCGCGGCCGCACTTGCAACGCCATAGGTTTCCCCCGGCAGAGCCGGGGGCTGGTCTAGGAAGCGCGCCTTCGCGCGCATGAATATCGTCGGACTCTTCTCACGCAGCGTCGTCAACAAAATCTTCAGGTCAAGCCACCGGTTTCCGCCGGCGATTTGCTTGCGTATCCGCCAGGCGCGAGGTCCTGAAATGCGCCGCGTTGTCAATCGGTCCCCGGCAGCGCGTACGCGAAATCATACGAATGCTTTCCGCCGTCGTTGACGATGGTCATGGTTCCGGAGATCCCGGTCAGCGCTTCCGATCCGGAATCAGGAACCACCGTCAGTGAGAGCTGCTGGGAGCTGCTGCTCATCACGCCGTTGTGGAGCAGCACGAAACTTCCGCTGCGGGCGTGCAGCGTTCCGGTGACGCGCTCCAGGGCCACGTAGGCCGCCGACCCTTTCACGTCGGTCATGGCGGTGAGCATCTCGCCCTTGCCGGTCCCTTCCAACTCGCCGTGAAACTGTTTGTCGATGGACATCCGGCCGAGGGAGGAGCCGATGGCTTTGTCCACCTCGCCTTGAGGAAGCACCTTGACGTCGAACTCACCGGTGGCGTGTTTCATATCGGTCCTCCTTTTCGAAGCTGGCTTCACGTCGCGTTCGGGCGTTGCGGGCAGAGAAAGAGGGGAGTGGATTCCTTCCGCTTCCGGTGGCGGAGCGGGAGCGGCGTTCGTGTTTTGTGCCGCCGCCACCTGCCATCGGTGGTGGCGCTTCTCGGCCAGCATGGTCATCAAACCGAATCGCAGAGGACGCGGTGTGCCATCAGGATCAGAGTCGCCCTGAATGGACCACGTCCAGTGAACGACCGCGGTCTTCGATCCCAGAAATCGCACATCACTTTTCAGGAGCCTATTCGTCGACTGTTGAAAGCGCCCGCTCAGGAGCCGGGAGTGATACGTCTCGAAATCAGCGCGCCCGCGAAGCCAGGTACCGCCCACGGTCACGAAGTCCACATCGTCGGCCATGACCTTCGCCAGCTCGTGCCCGTCGTGCTTCGCCCAGGCCTCGCAGAATGCAACGGGCAGACGCCGCAGAGCCGCTTCGTCGCGCGAAGTCTGCGCGTGAATGCTGGCCGCCGACAGTGAGCAGGCCAAGGCGACCGGCCAGAAAAGGTTCCTCTTCATGAACAGACCTCGTCAGGCGCGGCGTCATGCATGGCGGAAGGATCTCACGTCTCGTTTCGAAGGCTGGGAGAGGTTCCCGCACCCAAGGGGGGAAGGCACAATTGCTGAATTGTCGCGGGTATGTGGAAAAACAACGGCCTGTCCGTGGTGCTCTTCGGGCTCTTCGCTCTGACGTTGTTCGGCCACAGCTGGAGCGGGTGGAAAGTCTACAACGAGGATCAGCAGCAGCATGGAGGACCAACCGCGAGCTTCCCGCAGTACCTGCAGACCAGCGACTTCGGCGAGTCGGTGTTCGAGAACTGGGAGAGTGAGTTTCTGCAGATGGGGTTCTACATCATCCTGACGGTGTTCCTATACCAGCGGGGCTCTTCCGAATCCAAGAAAAGCGATGAGAGCAACGAGGTCGACGAGGATCCGGAAAAACACAGCAAGGATGCGGATGCGCCCGGGCCGGTGAAGAGAGGTGGCTGGCGACTGACGCTCTACAGGAATTCGCTGAGCATCGCCTTCATCTCGTTGTTCGTGTTCTCGTTTCTGGGGCACGCCGCGACCGGCGCGCGAAAGTACAACCAGGAAGAGATCCACCACGGCTCAGGAAACGTGGTCACCACGATCGGCTATATGGGGACGTCGCAGTTCTGGTTCGAGTCGATGCAGAACTGGCAGAGCGAGTTCCTGGCCATGTTCTGCATCGTGGTGCTGTCGATCTGGCTCCGGCAATGGGGCTCGCCGGAATCCAAGCCCGTTCATGCTCCTCACTCCGATACCGGGAGTTAGCTCATGGAAGCCGGGAGCTCGCGGAGTGGCAGCGGCGGAGTGGCGGGATCGAGGGTTGCTCAGAATCGCCGTCTGCGCGGCCGCTAGAACCGTCAGACGCTGTGCTCTTCCATCGAGTGTCCTTCTCCCCGGGCACGGGGAGACGGACACTCGATGGGGAGGCTGCGCCTGCGCAGTGTGCCCCGACTTCGGAGTTCGTCACCCTCCGCTCAGCGCCGGAAGAATGCAGATCTCCGATCCGTCCCTCACCGGCGTAGCCAGACCGCCGGAGTAGAGGATGCTCTCGCCATCGACGAAGATGCTCACGTGCGGACGCACGTCGCCGCGCTCGGTGATGACGCGATCGCGCACCGCCGGGCACTCGCTCCACAGGATCGACAACGCCTCCGACACCGAGCGCGCGGTCCCCTCAGCGCGCACCTCACCGCGATTTCCGGTCAGCTCGCGCAACGGTCCGGGAATGACGAAGCGCAGGGACATCAGGCTGCCCGCTTCTTTCGCGGCAAGGCGATCACCGCCGCCTTCACTGCCACGATCGCCGGAAGTCCGTCGACCAGCATCTTCCAGCTCTCTCCTTCGTCCGACGACCCGAAGAGCTTTCCGCTCCTCGTTCCGAAGTAAACGCCCGACGGATCGACGGCGTCGGCGGTGAGAGCGTCGCGAAGGACCGTTTCGTACGCGTTGTTCTGCGGCAGTCCTTTGCTCATGGCTTCCCAGCTCTGGCCGCCGTCGGAGGTGCGGTACACCCGGAGTTTTCCCTCCGGGGTGCAGCGGAACTGGTCCGATTCCAGCGGCACGATCCAGCAGCGATCGGGATTCCGCGGATGAATGGCCATGCCGAACCCGAAGTCGGAGGGCACTCCGTTCGCCACGTCGGTCCAGTTCCGGCCGCGGTCGTCGCTGCGATACAGACCCCAGTGATTCTGCAGGAACATGCGGTCCGGCTGCCCCGGCGCCTGCACGACCTTGTGCACGCACTGGCCGAACTCCGGATGCTTATCGGGAAGAAACTCGGCGCGCACTCCGAGGTTCGACGGGCTCCACGATGCGCCTCCATCCTCGCTGGCGTACATGCCTCCCGTGGAGACCGCGATGCACATCCGGCCGGGCTGCTCCGGATCGAGAAGAATCGTATGGAGGCACATTCCTCCGCCTCCCGGTTGCCAGCGAGGACGTTGCGGATGGTTCCACAGACCCTCCATCAGCGACCAGGTGGCGCCGGCATCCTGCGAACGAAAGAGCGCGGCAGGCTCGACCCCGCAATAGAGAACGTCCGGTTCTGATTGGCGACCGGGTGCGATCTGCCAGATCTGCCGGAGTGCAGTCTCGCTTTCCGACGGAAACTTGATGTTCGCCTCTTCCGGATTCGTCCAGGTCCGTCCGAAATCATCGGTCGTCCGTAGCAGTCCGCCCCAGTGCATGCTCTGCGGGCCGGCCCAGATGCGGGTCCGTCCAGCCCGTCCGTCGTAGGCCAGACCATAGACGGCGCTGCCAGCGAGGAAGGGCCCGCCCACCTCCCACTTTCCGCGGCCCTTGCCCGCGCGCAGAAGGAAGAGTCCCTTCATTGTCCCGACCAGAAGGACCACATCGCCGGTGCGGGGAGAAATCTCGCGGGCTTCTGGCATCGCTGCCTCCTGATTCAGTCTTCGTGATGGAGCGAGGCGATTGGGAACAAAAGGATGCTCGCGGGCGAAATGGTAGCGCACACCGGCCTTCGAACTGGAAAGACGAGCCGGTCCGGTCACCGCGGCCTCGGAGGCAACCAGGAGACGGCCGCGTTGATCCTGGAGGACTTCTCCCTCTTCATGGTTTGTCCAACGGAACCCAAACGGACCAGTCCGGCACCTTGCAATCGCCGACCGTACTCGCCCTGCGAACAAAAGTC
>JBDSGC010000141.1:0-7930 GCA_039919215.1 Thermoanaerobaculia bacterium
CCCCCGCTACACCGCGCTGTCCTTCCAGCTGCGCAACGCAGTGCAGGTCGGCAACTACGCCATTCAACCAAACTGGATGGATGGCCACGAGCATGGGATGTGGACTTACGATCGCCTGCGCGACCTGTGCTCCTGCGATCTCTGCCAGGCCTCGCACCGCGCGGAGCCGGCCGTTGAGGAGACTGGGGAGAGGCCATGAATGAAAGGCTGAGGGCGGCGCCAGCAATCAGCAAGAGCCGGCTGGAGTTTCTCTTCGATGGCGTCTTTGCCATCGCCATGACCCTCCTCGTCCTGGAGTTGAAAGTGCCGGAGCTGGTCCATCGAAACTCGATCGGGGAGCTGGCGCGCGCGCTGGGCCATCACGCGCCCATCTTCGTGAGCTACCTGATCAGCTTCATGGTGCTCGGGATCTTCTGGTACCGGCACAACCAGCACTATCACCACTTTCGCGTCATCACACGGACCATGTTGGTCCTCCACTTTGTTCAGCTTGCCGCCGCAGCGTTCTTCCCGTATTGCGCCGCCCTGCTTGGGCGCTATCCCACCAACGCGATGTCTCTGGTGGTCTACCTCGCCTGCGTGCTGGTGTACGCTTTTGCCTCGCTGGGGAACTGGCTGATTGCTGGACGGACCGGATCTCTTGGTCCCGAAATCACGCCGGAAGAGTTTCTGCGCGCTCGCAAGAGATTGTTCCTCTGGTGCTTTGTGGTCACGGCGTTCTTGACGCTCTATCTCGTGAAAGTTCTGGCAGTCTAGGGGCGGTGCAATGTCGCAGGACTGCTGATCGTGAGGTCGTCCATGAGCCTGTCCTCCGGAGCCGCGTTACTCCTCATCGATGTGCAGCAGGGCCTGGACGAGCCGCGCTGGGGAGAGCGGAACAATCCTGACGCGGAACAGCGGATCGCCGATCTGCTGGCTGCGTGGCGCGCCACAGGCCAGCCGGTCATTCACGTGCAGCATCTGTCGCTGGACCCGCAGTCCCCATTGCGCGCAGGGATGCCGGGCAACGCCTTCAAGGTTGAGGCCTTACCGATGGCCGGCGAACCGATCTTTCAAAAGCATGTCAACAGCGCCTTCATCGGGACCGACCTGGAGGCGCATCTGCGTGACAAGGGAATCGAGGAACTGGTCATCGCCGGAATCACCACGGACCATTGCGTGTCCAGCACGACGCGCATGGCAGGCAACCTGGGCTTCAAGGTCACCGTGGTCGAGGATGCAACGGCGACGTTTGAGCGCCGCGGCCCGGACGGAATCCACTACAGCGCGGATCTGATGCATCGCGCTGCGTTGGCCAGTCTCCATGGCGAGTTTGCGACGGTTCGCAGCACGCGAGAAGTGATTTCGTCATCCTGAGGCGCGAAGACGCCGAAGGATCTGCAACGTCGCCGTCGTGAGTTCGCTTTCCCCTCGCTGAGGACCACGGTTCGTTAGACGCCGCGCAGACGGCGAAGGATCTGCACCGACCGAACTGTCGCCAGCAACATCGTCTTGATTGCAGATCCTTCGCTTCCCGCCCGCCACCCACGCCGCTCAGGATGACGGTTGGGGGATTTCTTCACAGCCTCTATGGTGACGATGCAGTTTCCAATGTCAGGAGGCCATGTCAATGAGAAGAGTCAGGACCATCCCCAAGGTGTTCTTCGCGCTGGCATTCGTCGGTGCGGGGATGAACCACTTTCGGGCGACCAGCTTCTATCTGCGGATGATGCCGGCCTATTTGCCAGGGCCCCTCGCACTGGTCTATTTCAGTGGGATCGCAGAGATCGTTCTTGGAATCCTGTTGCTGGTCCCACGGACGTCGGTCATCGCAGCGTGGGGACTGGTCGCCCTGCTGGTGGCGGTCTTTCCGGCAAACGTCCAGATGGCGCTGCATCCGGAGGTGTTCCCAGAATTCTCGATGACCGGGTTGTGGATGCGCCTGCCCTTGCAGGCGATCCTGATCGCCTGGGCCTTTCACTATTCTCACGCACCCGCTCAGGACGCGGAGCAGGTGATGTGATCAGAATCCAGCGAGGGGATTCACCCTGCGTCGACGGCCGGTATCCGCCACTCAGCCGCCCCACAGCGCGGCGTGCCGGCCTAGCCGCCCGATCTTGCTCGAAAGGCGATGTAGGCGAAGATGATCACGATGATGACGAGCGCCACTCGCCCCATTCCCATCATCCGGGTGTGAGCGACCGGGCGCGTTCCCTTCGGCTTGATGCCGGTGACTGCGGCGACCGCGGCGACGACGACTGCGAGACCAAGCCACACGAGCCAGTTCATGATATTGCCGGCTACAAGATGCGAGCCAGTCGCACTACGAAGGGTCACCACACCGCGCCGAAACCAACAACAGGACTGCCGCTGAATGGTCGTCAATCTCTCTTGGTGCCCATCTCCAGACGTCAACTCGCGGGGCGGGCGAGGCGGTCGTTAACCCGCGATCAGAGTCCCGTCCCGACCTTCCAGCGCTTCGCGTAGATGCTCGACGTCGGTGATGAGGACTTCTTTCCCAGTGTTCTTCACAAACTGGACGGCCGCTTCGATCTTCGGGCCCATGGAGCCAGCGGGGAACTGCCCTGAGGCAAGATAGTTTTCCGCTTCCGCGACCGTGACCCGTTCAAGAGAGCGTTGCGTCGGTTTGCCAAAATCGATGGACACTGCGTTCACGGCGGTGAGGATGATGTAGAGGTCCGCTTCGAGCTTCGTGGCCAGAAGCGACGAGGCAAAATCCTTGTCGATGACCGCGTCGATTCCTCGCCATTGCCCGTCGCGTCCGCGAACGACCGGAATGCCGCCGCCTCCCGCGGCGATGACCACTTCGGCCCGCAGCAGCATGTGCCGGATCGTCTCGAGATTGAGGATGCGGAGCGGCTTCGGCGAGGGCACCACGTGGCGCCATCCGCGGCCGGCATCTTCGCGCATGGTCCATCCCAGGTCTCGTTCGAGGGCTTCGGCGCGATAGCGGGTAAAGAAGGGGCCGATGGGTTTGGTCGGCTTCTTGAACGCGGGATCGTTCCCGTCGACCTCCACCTCGGTCAGGATGGTGACCACTTCCCCGGCGGTGCCGACGCTTTCCAGCCGGTTGCGGATGGCCTGCTGGAGGAGAAAGCCGATCGCTCCCTCCGTCTGGGCCACGCAAAGGTCGAGCGACTGCGGCGGGATCTTGGTGGATGCCTCTTCCGCCTGCACCAGGATGTTGCCGACCTGCGGCCCGTTTCCATGCACCACGATCAGCTGGAAGCCGCGGCGCACGATCTCCGCGAGCCAGCGAGCGGCCTGTTTGGCGCGGGCGATCTGTTCTTCCTGCGTGCCACGATCTTCCGGGCGAAGCAGCGCGTTGCCGCCGAACGCGACGACCGCCAGCTTTCGTGCCGGTCGGTTCAGCACTGTCGATTCGGGGGACGGCGACGGCATAGCCGGATCAGACATCTTCCCGTTCGAGCGGCATGGTCATGCAACGTGGACCGCCACGGGCGCGCGACAGCTCATGTCCGGCCAGCTGGATCGCATACTTTTTTTCGGTCCAGGTTTCCAGCTCGGTCCGGCCCAGCAGCAGGTCGTCCTCGTAGACGATTTCGTATCCATTCGCGGCCAGCTCCTCCGCGGTGCGGACGTTGCGTTCGTAGAGAAGAATGATCCCGGGAGCGAGGGTAAAGGCGTTCGCGCCGTCGGTCCACTGCTCGCGCATCTGGTCGATGGAGCTCTTGCCGCCGCAAAAGATTGGTTTGAGATCGAAGCCCTCTTTCTTCAAGGCGCCCAGGAGGGATTTGCGCGGAGAGAAGGTGATGCTCTTCTTCGTCAGGTCGATGGCCGTGACTTTCGCCGCCTGACTGCCGCCCGGAAGGATCACCGGCGGATAAATCAGACACTCGGTCTGACTGGTGAAGGTAAACACCGTGTCCAGGTGCATGCAGGACCGCTGTTTCGGAAGCTGCACAGCGAGAATCGTCTTCACCTTGCTGCCGGCATCCTGCAGCGACCTGGCGAGATGGCGCACTCCGGCGCGGTTGGTCCGCTCGCTGATGCCGACCAGCAGCAGTTCGCGACTGGCCACCAGAACGTCGCCGCCCTCGAGCGTGGGAGCGCCTCGCCGCGCAGGAATCTCGACGGCATCGCCAGCCATGTAGTCGGCGCGGAGTAGATCGCGATCGCGGAACGAAGGGTGGAACTGAAAAACATATTTCGAGAGCAGGGACTCCCGCCGCCGGGCCTGGGTGGCCATTCCGCAGACGACCACGCCATCGCCGATCACCACCTGAGGATCGCGCATGAAAAAGAAGTTCGGGACGGGATTGAGATCGAAGGTTGGAAGCTGGCCCGATCCGCGTTCCCGCGGAATGCCGCCGATCAGCACCTCGGCCAGGGTGTCGGCAGACTGCTCGCGCAGCCAGGAGGAGAGGCGCCGCCCGAACCCGTTGCGCCGGGCGAGATCGCGCAGCACCACCCGTTTCAAGTCGTCGTCCTGGAGGACTTCTTCGAGAAGATCCTGGATGTCGAGCACTTCGCTGGCCACGAAGCGGATGATCTGCTGGAAGCGACGATGCTCTTCCCGGGCGACCTGGCCGTACAGGATGTCGTCGAAGAGGAGCTCGTTCATCATCGGCGGGACCATCACATCGATCTCCCGACCAGGGAGATGGATGAGCACGCTCTTGAGCTTGCCGATCTCGCTGTTCACATTGAGGCGCATGCGGGCGGCATTCTAACGGCGGCCGTGATTCCGGGCGAGGTTGTGGGAAAGAAGGCCCTCCTCGTCCCGTCTTGTCACCGATGGGAACGCCACCTCATTCCGGCCAGAACAGGGTGCCGGTGAGTCGGGGTGACAGGCGCTCGATAGCATGCAATGCGGCCGAGGACGGCCGCACCACACGCGGGAGCCTGGCCCGATCCGTTGGGCCCCGCGCTACAATTCCACGATCCCCATGACCACCAGGCGAATTCTCATCACAGCGCTTCTGCTGCTCGCGCTTCCCCTGTTCGCCGGTCCGCGCATCACGTTCACCCGCGCGGTGCCAGCGGTCCACGATCTGGCGCCTGCGGAGCGGCTTGCGGTGATCTATGCAATCGGCGACACGCACAAGGTCTCGGACTTCGTGGAAGCATTCGTGGATGCCGTGGACCGGGCGGGAACTCTCCGGTTGGAAAACGCCGTGGAGGGCAACGCGTATCTGACCGTGGACGACGCGACATTGAAGGCCCTGCGGCGGGAACATCCAGCGGAGGGCTATCTCGGGATCCGACGCTTCAGTTGCGAAGGGAAGGAAAAGCAGGCCGAGGGAAGTGAGCGCGACGCCTCCGGGGAGCGAGTCCGGCGGATGCATCGATGGATCGACGCGACCTGTGAAGCGCGGATCCAAGTCATGAACGCGGAAGGCAAACGTCTGTTCTCCTACCCGGTGCGCGGAGAAGGGACGTCGCCCAGATCGGTCGATCTGTCAGAGGATGCGCGGGACATTGCCTACGCTCAGGCTGCCCGCTACGCTGCGGTCTCTGCAGCGGAGAAAATCACTCCGCGGGTGGTGCGTGAGTCCATCGAGCTGGACGAAACCGCTCCCGGCTTCGACGAAGGATTCGGTCTGATCCAGGCGGGGCGACTGGTGGAGGCCAGAGTCCTGTGGGAGACGGGCGTACAACGCAATCCGGAATCGGCGGCACTGCGGTTCGATCTGGCAGCGCTCTGCGAGGCGCTGGATGACATGAACGCTGCACGCGGCCATCTCCAGGCAGCGGTCCGCATGGCACCACGGGAGCGCCGATTCGTGACCGGGCTGGAGTTGTTCAAGCGCCGGAACGGGCTGGCGGCAAAGAACTGACGTCGACGAATTCCGAGGTTCGAAGAACCGGAATGTTCGATCGATCGTTTGGTTTCTAAAGCACTCTCATGACGGCACTTCCTGTGGAAGATCGGCTCAGCCGCGAGGTGGCCCGGCGCCGCACCTTCGCGATCATCAGTCACCCCGACGCGGGGAAGACGACCCTCACCGAAAAACTCCTTCTGTATGGCGGAGCGATCGAGATGGCGGGAGCGGTGAGGGCACGCAAAGGACAGCGCCAGACCACGTCTGACTGGATGGCCATCGAACAGAGCCGCGGGATCTCCATCTCCTCCACGGCCCTGCAGTTCGAGTATCGCGGCTTCTGTCTCAACATCCTGGACACGCCGGGCCACCAGGACTTCAGCGAGGATACTTACCGCACGCTGGCCGCCGCCGACAGCGCCGTCATGGTTCTGGACAGCGCCAAGGGCATCGAGCCGCAGACGCGAAAACTCTTCGAAGTCTGCCGGATGCGGCACATCCCCATCATCGCCTTCCTCAACAAACTCGATCATCCCGGCCGCGACGCCTTCGACCTCATCAGCGAGATCGAGCGCGAGCTGAACGTGCAGACCGTGCCGATGAACTGGCCGATCGGCAACGGCCCCGACTTTCAGGGCGTCTTCGATCTCCGCGAACAGCGCGTGCTGCGCTTCACCCGCGCCGCGCACGGAGCCTCCGTGGCTCCGGTGACGGTGAGCGGACTGGATGACCCGTTGCTGGAGATGGAAGTTGGACCCACCGCCTGGAAGGACCTGCGCGAGGCGGCCGAGTTGCTGTCGGGCGCAGGGTCCGCATTCGACCGCGCCGAGTTCAACGCGGGCAGGATCATCCCGGTGTACTTCGGCAGCGCCATCAACAACTTCGGCGTGCAGCAGTTTCTGGAGGCCTTGCTGGAGTTCGCGCCCCCGCCCGGCCCGCGCCCGGCGCGCACGGCCGCGCAGACGCCCACGATCATCGATCCGCGTAGCGATACCTTCACCGGATTTGTGTTCAAGATCCAGGCGAACATGGACAAGCGACACCGCGACCGCCTGGCCTTCATGCGGGTCTGTTCCGGCACCTTCGCCAAAGACATGGTGGTCCATCATTCGCGCCTCAAGAGAGAGGTGCGCATGACCAGACCTCATCGCCTGTTTGCCCGCGAGCGGGAAACGATCGAGGAAGCCTATCCGGGCGACGTGATCGGTTTCGTCAACCCCGGCCTCTTCCACATCGGCGACGCGGTCTCCTCCGGGGAGCCGGTGGAGTTCGATCGCATCCCTCGGTTTGCACCGGAGCATTTCGCTACCCTTCGGGCAAAACAAGTGACCCGGCAGAAGCAGTTCCAGAAAGGACTGCAGCAACTGGAGGAAGAGGGCGTGATGCAGGTGCTCGCTCCGTACGAAGGCCTGCGCAGCGAGCCGATTCTTGCCGTCGTCGGCGAGCTGCAGTTCGACGTTCTGCGCTCGCGGCTGGAGACGGAGTACAACGTGGAGACCACCATCTCGGTGCTGCCCTTCAAGATTGCCCGCTGGGTTTCCATGGATGGCGGCGACGCGTCGCGGCTGAGCCTCCCCAGCCGGACGCGCCTGACGATCGACCACACCGGCCAGGCCGTCATTCTGTTCTCGTCACCATGGGAGCTGGAACTGGCGCAGAAGGACAATCCGAAAGTCGCCTTTTTATCGGCTGCGTAGCCGGCACGGCCGGCCGCGTTGGTTCGGCCGGCACGGCCGGCCTCGTTGGTTCGCAAAGCGTCCGCCACGATTTTCGCCTCGGCCGCGTTCACTCGGCCGCCTTTGATTGCAGATGAAGGGCGAGCGTTACCCGGAAAACCACGGGGCGTGGAAGCCGTGATGACAAACTCTCTCATCGAGAGTCCCTCTCCCCGCGGCGCGGGGAGAGGGTGCCGCGAAGCGGGGGTGAGGGGTTCTGGATGGGAAGGATCGCCCCCTCATCCGGCCTACGGCCACCTTCTCCCCGCTGAGGCGGGGAGAAGGACTCTCGACGTTGACCCAACGCCGCCGGCCGTGCCGGCCCGGAGCACGATCAGAAAAAACTTTGCACGCCGCCACTGCGCTTCGACCCGGTAGTGCGAGCGAAGAAGTGAGGCAATGCGAAGGTCATAGTCTTCGCCGAACCCT
>JBDSGC010000142.1:0-8300 GCA_039919215.1 Thermoanaerobaculia bacterium
AGGAGTCGCTCGTTCGTTCCGTGCAGCGAAAGCTGGCCGGAAAGTTCAACCCGCGCTATCAGTCCAACGTGCGGATCCGCTACGCCGGCAGCGATGCCGGCACGATCCAGCGCCGACCGGCCGCCGACGGTACGGCCGACATCCTCGACCTGTCACCCAACTGTCCGCTGGACCGCCGCGTGGCCGTGGCCCTGGCCACCCTCGTGCTCGGAAGCGAGCCGTAGGCCGGCACGCCCGGCAGCGCTGGTTGCCCAGCCGGCACGGCCGGCGGCGCTGGTCGCCCAAGGCTCCGCCAAGATCACGCTCCAGGACGTTCTGCCGCGCGGCCTCCTAAGACCTCTACGGCCTTTCCGTCGCCGCTGCGGACGCGGTCATCACCTGACTCATGGGGACGATGGCGATGCCGGTGTAGTAGTGCGTAAGAATCTTCTCCGCGCTCCAACCACGGAAGGCCATTCCGTACGCACCGACCTGGCACATGCCCACGCCATGGCCCCAGCCTTTCCCATAGAAGGTGTAGCGATCCACGCCATCCGGATCGGTGGTCTTCTCGTACACGAAGAGGTTGTCCGGAACATTCAGCGACCAACGGACCGGGAGTCCCCTGAGCACAAAGGTGCGCCCTCCCTCGGCGGTCACTTCCAGCTCCGCAATCCGCTGCGAAGAGTCGATCTTCAGCGGACGGATTCCCTGCAGCTGCTGGATGGGATTGCGCTTGTTGATGGAGGTCACCAGTTCGTCCGCGCGGTAGCTCCGGGTCCAGTCGGCAAAGCTCGACGTCCGGTCGAACGAGGCGCCGTCGAGGCTTCCGCTGACGATCAGCGCGACGGGGGTCTTGCGCGCATCGGTTTGAAGAAACGCACGGTCTCCGATCATCACCGGCACGCTTCTGTACTCCTGATAGCGATCGCCGAGGCGGCGGAAGATGGGGATGCCCGCCGGCAGGGTGAATCGTGAGGGCCTGCCGTCGAACTTGAGAGTCAGCTCCCGTCCGTTGATGGCCAGAATCTTTCCGTTGGTCTCGGTCAGGGCACTGTGTTTTCGCAGCCACGATCCCAGCAGCGAGTACAGCTCATCCCGAGGCATGGCCGCGTTCAAGTCGGCGCGATCGATCTGCTGCGACGGCAGAAACCCGAACTTCATCAGGAATGCGGCCGCGCCGTACGCAACGCCGTCCATTCCCTCGCTTTGCGGAAAAAAGTAGCGACGATCCTCCGGCAGCGTCACCACCGACGCGTAGCGATCGAAACCAAACACCGAGGCCAGATACACCAGGACGTCGCCACGTCGCGAGGAGGCCGGCGCCGCCGGCGCGGGACGCCGTTGCGGGGTGCCGCCCGCCAGATCGATCGATGGAGCCATCGTGCTGCGCGAATCGAACTGCAGCAGACGGCTCGCCGCCTGCACCGCCCGCTGCACGTCGGCTGCACTCCACGAGGAGGCGCTGTCGCTCAATCCGGCAACGGAGGCGAAAGCGCGACCGGCGACCTGCGTTTCCGTCAGGACTCCGCTGTCCGCCCGGCCCACCAGCGAAACCAGCTCCAGCTCCACGCAACGGGTGCGTTTCAAGTAGGGATCGTTTCGGCCAGGGAACATGACACCGACATCGGAGGTCTCGCCGCCGCAGGTCGCCGTGTACAGCGCGTCGATCGGCTTGCCCTGGTGCGTCATCACCAGTCCCGCGGTTTCCTTCACCGCCTGATCGCTGAGCGGCTCTTCACCGGTGAACCC
Source organism: Thermoanaerobaculia bacterium (assembly GCA_039919215.1). Lineage (GTDB taxonomy): Bacteria > Acidobacteriota > Thermoanaerobaculia > Gp7-AA8 > Gp7-AA8 > JBDSGC01. Next base: position 1,732 of record JBDSGC010000142.1, read on the forward strand.
TTTGTATGCCTGGCATGCCGGGCCGGGGCAGATGTCATAGCCCTCGCGCTGAAACTGCCGGAGGTTGCGGACGGCGTAGGTCCGCGCGGCGATGGCCTGCGCCTTGAGCCCTTCCACCTCGTCGTAAATCTTCGACCCCATCTCCGCCGGCACCACGCCTCGGAGGTAGTCTTCGAGATTGAGCTCATTGATGACGTTGTAGAGACCGCGCGAATTGATGTGGACGCGCGCAGCAGTTCGATACGCCTTGGCGTCGATGAGCACCGTCTCCGCGGTGACCGGCATGACCAGCACCGACTCGCCGTCGATAGTGACCTCGTCGCCTTCATCGTCCACCAGACGATGTTTGCGGTCGAAGGGCTGGTCGGTCGGACGCCGGACGATCAGCATGTCCTTGCCAAAGGCGCGGGTGGTCAATTGCTCGCGCAGGGGGCCGGCAGCCGCAGTGGTGGGAAAGTCGCCGGCGATGATGCGATTCGAGCCGGTGGCCGGATCGAAGACCAGGTCGACCCGCTGGCCGCTCTCGCTCCGGATCTTGTCCGCCATCGCCGTGGCGCTGGGCAGATCCGAAAGGGTGCCCACCTGCACTCCGTAGTGAGCGCTGGTATCACGCAGCGGAGGGCTCAACGAGAACCCGCGATTGAGGATCGCCGTCGTCGTCCCCGCCACCAGGTAGTAGCCGCCGACGATCCGCGGAAAGGTCACCGACGTCTGGTCGGTGAGCAGGCCGACGCGGATGCGCGGCTCAACAATCGAACGCGAGACGCTCGTTACCCGCGTGAACGCGTTCGCCGACGCGCTGGCTACTCGCGCGGGAACAGCGGTGGGCAGTGACCCAGTCCGCGAAGGAACGACCGGGGGCGCCGACGCACACGACGCCATCAGTAGAAGAGCGGCAGCAACAAGAGTTCGTTTCATTCGCATCCTCAGCAGTTCGGAACGCCGGCATCCTGCCGGCCGGTCCGCCAGCATCCTGCTGGCGGGTTCGAAACGAGCCCCAAAACCTCGGCGCTCAGCCTCTATGCAAGAACTTCCGCAAGGCGTCCGATCCCCTCGCGAATGCGCTCATCCGTTTCCTTGGCGAAGGTCAGCCGCATGGTGTTGCTTCCGCTGCCGTCGACGAAGAACGGCGACCCGGGGATGTAGGCCACGCCCGCCGCGATCGACCGCTCCACGAACGCGGTCGTGTCGAACGACGGGTCGAGGGTGACGAAGGTGAAGAGTCCGCCGTCCGCCGGAGTCCACGTCGCCCGTCCAGCGAACCGCTCGCCCAGCGCCGCGATCATGGTCGCTCGCTTGCCTCGATAGAACGACCGCACCTTGTCGATCTGGGCCGGCAGATCGCCTGCCGCGCAGAACTCATCCACGATCGACTGGTCGAGCATCCCGGAGCAGAGGTCGGCCGCCTGCTTGGCGCTCTCCAGCGTTCCGAGCAGATCCGCCGGCGCCAGGATCCATCCGCAGCGCAGACCGGGCGCCAGGACCTTGCTGAACGATCCGAGGTACAGCACCCGGTCCTCGGAATCCCGTGACTTGATCGGCGTGGTGTCCGCTTCCGGTACGTAGACCAGCTCGCCGTAAGGATCGTCTTCGATGATCAGAAAGTCGTGCAATGCCGCAATGCGGAGGACTTCCTCGCGCCGCTTCTGCGTCATCAGGCGGCCCGACGGATTCTGAAAGTTCGGGATGGTGTACAGCAGCTTCGGTTTCTCGCGCGCGGCGACCTCGGCCAGCGACTCCGGAACGATACCGTCATCGTCCTGTGCCACGCCGACGATCCGTGCGCTGCGCCCGTGGAACGACGACGTGCCACCGATGTACGTCGGCAGTTCCACCAGCACCACATCGCCGGGATCGAGCAGCGCGTGCGCGATCAGATCGAGCGCCTGCTGCGACCCGGTGGTGGTGAGCACGTCGTCCGCGTCGCAGGCGATGGAGCGCGACCGGCAGGTCTCGGCGATGAATTCACAAAGCCTGGGAAGGCCACGCGTCGGTCCGTATTGCAGAGAGACGGACCGGCGTTCCCGGAGGACGCGCTCGGCGATCGACGCCAGCCGCTCGGCCGGGAAAGTCTCCGGGCTGGGCACCCCTCCGGCGAACGAGATGATGGCCGGATCGTTGATGAGCCTGGCGAATGCGCGAATGGCCGAGGGGCGGAAGTTGCGTGCGTCTCTCGAGAGTTGACGGTGCGTCAACGCTCCTCCGTGAGGTCCACGAAAGCTGCGAGCATGAGCGCGCTGGAAACGGCGGAGACCGCGCCCTGGATCAGCGTCATGGCAATCTGCACCGGCGCGAACATCAGTGAGAGCATCGGCAGGTTCGAGTTCCGGCTGCCCATGGCCATGGGGAACGACAGCGCCGACATCGCGCCGAAGAGCACGAAGCCGGCGATGGTGATGAGGATGGCCACGGCGAAGTGCCGGCCGAAATCCGCCTTCATTTCCGCCCACGCCGCACGCAGCGAGTCCCGCGGGCTCGCCGCGCGGGCCACCGTCACCGCGATGGCCTTCTCACACCACATGCTCACGATGATGCCCACCGGAAGGAGGACCAGCAATGCCAGCAGCAGACCGGCGCACCCGGCGATGATCTTCCCCTGGGCGTCGCCGAGGAGGACCATCGCTGCGATGGTCAGCAGCAGCGGAATCAGGATGATCAATGCGCCTACCGATCCTCCCAGGTTGTAGATCCAGAAGATGCTCCGCCACGATTTCCGCCCTCCCAGCATCCATCGATCCATGCGGAACGCGGCGAAGCGACTGCGATCGACCGGCGAGCTGGCCCTGCCGGAGCCGCGCTCCGCATCGACGTAGATCTGCGCGCTGCCACCCTGCACGAAGGAATGGAGCGCCATGATCAGCCCGGCGACGAACGTCACGAAGAGGATGAGGTAGGCGAGCAGCATCCAGTGCCCCACCAGGAGGGCTGCCACCGCCTCCGCCGGGTTCGCCGTCCGTGAGATGTCGTCCTTCGAAAAGCCTGCAGAGACCAGAAGGGGAACGATGGCGACGATGCCCGACACGATGCAGATCATGGTGAGCACCACCGCCTCGGCGATCCTGATCAGGATCAGCGGCCAGTTGGCCAGCGTGATGTCGAAGGAGCGGCGGAGAACGTCCGTGACCGTGTTTCTCAAATCGTGTTCTGCGCTCGTTTCGTTTCCACCGTGTTGCGGTAGTCGGTGACCCCGGTGATGCGCACTTCCTCCGCCATCTCGTAGAGCCGGCTTCGCAGCGGAGTGCCGATGCGATCCTGCAGGTCGTCCATGTAATTCGTGGTGAAGATCGTGGACCGCTGATCGTTGTATCGGCTGTTCAGGATGTAGAACAGGATGTCCTGAACGAACATGGTCGGCTTCTGCGATCCGAGCTCATCGAGCACCAGCAGATCGGCCTCCAGCAACGGATGAAGGATCTCGGACTTTTTCACCGGCGACCCCTCGTCGAACGAGCCCTGAATTTCCTGAATGAGATCCTGAAAATTGCTGAACAGCACCCGTCCCGGTTTGCCGGTGTGGATGATCTCCAGCAGCGCAGCGACCGCAAGATGGGTCTTCCCGCTCCCGCAGGAGCCCATCAACAAGAGCCCCCGGCCCTCCTGGCTTCCGGGCCAGACATCGACGAACTCCTGCACCTTCCGCTTGGCGGCGATCAGGCTCCCGCTGTTGCGGTCCTGGAAGGCCAGCATGCGGCACTTGTAGTAGCGGCGCGGAATGGCAGCGGCCAGAATCCGCTGCCGTCGACGGAGATCTCCCTGACAGCTGCATGGCTCGACCCGAAGTGAGTCAGGGGCCAGGGGAATCCATCCCGAACCATTGCAGCGCGCGCAGATGGCCGGAACCAGCGAGGAGGACATGCCGCGAGTTTACCCGAATGCAAAATCCGGAAATGAAACCCGTGCAGAAAGAGCCGCCGAACCGCTTCCCTCCCCTACCACCCGCCCACGCATGTTCCCAACCGCGGCCGATGCGCCGTTTCCTCTCAAGGCACCCATACCCTCATAATTCGCGCTCCACTCATGGGTTCGTCTCTGGTCCAGTACCTCGCCGGCCGTCCGGATACCGCCACCTTCCTGCTGCCGCAGGAGTTGCAGCGAAACCTGGAGGAGCTCTTCCCCAACATGGAGGCGCTGCTCCCCCAGCCATACAAGATCTTCCCCATCGACGAAACCCACTCGCCCGCGTTTGGCTTTCCGGTCGCGGAGGCCCCGGTCCTGAAAGAGATGGATGCCAAGCTGGACCGCTGGCTGACCGATGAGGTGGTGTGGCAGGTGGGCCGTCAGCCGGCGGCGAAAGAGAAAGCGCAGGTCACCTTCGCCGCCTACCTCGCGCAGCTGATGCGCCTCGCGGAGAACGCCCTGCTCTCCAATCTGCTCAACGACTATCACGCCGTCTTCTGGCTGGCGCACTCGCTCGACCTGGGCCGCCATTTCTGCAGCATTCCCCGGCGGGTCAGCGCTGTCGACGTGCAGGCCGGTCGCACCCAGGGAGATGCGTTGAAGTACCGCATCTACGCAAAATGGACGAGCGAGACTCGCGAGGCGATGACTCAGGTGGCCATCAAGGCGGCTGCCGTCCTCGATGGCGAGGAGCAGCGCGGCCTGCAGTTCTTTCGCCTGCTGCAGGATGACGTGCTGGCCTTCACCGAGGAGTTCATCGGCCCCGACCTGCGCGAGCTGCGGCCCTTCGTGAATGGATATCTCCGGCGGGACTTCCAATCCTTCCGCGATGGATACGAACGCCTGCGCAACGTGGCCACCGAGACTCTTCAGAAAGACCGCACCTTCCGCGCTTCGCTTCCTCTGTTCGGCGCCAATCCCGACCAGGGCATCACGCTGGCGCTGCTTCTGGACGGGCGATTCCAACCGTTCCTCTTCGACCATCCGTCGGTGCAGAACGTTCTCAGCCGGGAGGACCGCGAGCAGTTCCAGCTGATCGCCAAAAGACTGCGCGAGTTCGCCATTCTCAATCAGCTGCGGCGGGGCATCACCTGGATGAGCACCAGCCCCGAGGGCGACATCGTCAGCACCGACAAGCGTTCGTCGATGAGCTTTTCGCGTTCCACGCGCCCCCTGGACTTCGGCCGGCCGGGCGTCGTCGATCCGATGATCTATCGCTTCGGACTGATCTACGACATCTCCAACTTCACCGAGACCCTCGGCAACGTCCGCCGGGCCGGGAAGAAGGAGGAGGTCAACTCGTACCGCCACATGCTCCTGTTCCAGCGGAAGATCGAGTCGGTCGCCGAGCGCCACCTCCTGCAGTTCGAGAAATTTCTGGGCGACGGCGCGTTCTACACCACGCGGCGCGCACTGCGCCTGGTGCGCGGTGCCGTGGAGATTCAGCACTTCTACTCGGAGATGCGAAAGAAGGGTTTCGCCTTCAACAAGGGACTGCGCATCGCGGTCAACTATGGGTACTACCGCCTGCTGCCGATGAAGGTGGCCTCCTCCGAGGAACGGATCACCGAGTTCTACGGCCCGGGGATCGTGGAGTTGTCGCGCCTGACCACCGGCAAAGCCAACAAGGAGATCGAGGATTTCGCCGCCTTCTTGATGGCTCACGGTTACAACCAGGCGAAAGTGCAACAGTTTTTTGCTCCGCTGGCGCACGGCGTCGACGTCATCGATCACACCGAGCATGCCCGCGAGTTTTACGCCTACGTCAATGTGAATGGCCACCTGATCAACGAAGGCATCGTGGCCTCCATGTCTCTGCTGCAGGAGCTCTCCAATGAGCTGTCGCAGGAGGGCCAGCCGTTGTACGCGCTGAAAGCACCGTGGGGCAACTATCTCGGGTTCGCCCCCGCCATCGACGGCGTGGAGTTCCTCGGAGTGCGGCTGATCGGGACGGTCTCCCTCAAAGGTCTCGACCAGATCGAGGTCGGCGAGATCGCATCCTTCGCGCCGGGAGCAGTGGAAGCCACTCCGCTCGAAGCGGGCGAACCGCTGGTGGCCCGGCTACGTCAGGACTTCCATCGTCATGACAGCTACACCTCACTTCCCGGTGTTGATGTCACCGCGGACTCCACCCACGAGCGGATGGTGCCCAGCGAGATTGTGCTCTGCGCTCCGGAAGTCCCTGAAGACGGAGATGAAGTGCTGATGGGAATCTGGGATCCCGTCTCCGACGACATCCACAACCCGGTGGTGATTCCGCGCGGCGATTTCCGGCGCCTCTGCTCGCTGGAAGGAATTCTGACCACCGAGACGCTGAGCGTGCGCAAAGAGACGGTGTGCAACATCTATCTCCGTCTCTCCGACCGCGCCACCGGCCCCCGCACCCCCGTGCGCCTGGCCTCCTACCGCTCCCGCCACGACACCGACGCCTTCATCCTCGGCGACATCGTGGAAAAACTGTAGCCGGCACGGCCGGCCGCGTTGGTTCGCAAAGCGTCCGCCACGATTTTCGCATCCGTCGCGTTCAACCTATGACGGAGGAACGGCGCGATGAACGATTGCGTCATCCTGAGGCGCGAAGACGCCGAAGGATCTGCAACCAGCCTCTCACGCTCGAGTTCCTTCTCCCCGCCGCAGCGGGGAGAAGGTGGCCGTAGGCCGGATGAGGGGTG
>JBDSGC010000143.1:0-3077 GCA_039919215.1 Thermoanaerobaculia bacterium
AGGATGACGAAATCGTTCATCATGCCGTTCCACCGCGATGCTTCCGCCGCGGGAGTCGACATCGGCTTCGGGAGACGCGGTCTCTGGTTTCTGCCTTCAGACCTCTGCCTTCCCCTGTAGCTTACAATCGCGCCGCCCATGCAACCTGAGCCAAAGCCGCCGCTGCTGACTGTCGTGGTCCCCTGCTACAACGAGCGGGCCACCGTGGCGGAGCTGCTGCGTCGCGTCATCGAAGTACCGATCGACAAGGAAATCATCGTCGTCGACGACAAATCGACCGACGGCTCCCGCGATGTGGTGGCCGCGCTGGCGCTGCAATGGCCGCAGATCCGGCAGGTGCTGCAGCCGGTCAACCAGGGGAAGGGGGCGGCGATCCGTCGCGGCATCGCCGAGGCCAGGGGCGACATCGTGCTGATTCAGGATGCCGATCTGGAGTACGACCCGGAGGAGTATCCGAAGCTGATCCAGCCCATCGTCGACGGCCACGCCGATGTCGTGTTCGGCTCGCGCTTCGAAGGCTATCCGCGCCGGGTCATGCTGTATTGGCACCGCATGGGGAACCACTTCCTCACGTTTCTTTCGAACATGACCACCAACCTCGACCTCACGGACATGGAGACCTGCTACAAGGTTTTCCGCCGCGAGGTCATCCAGTCGATCAACCTGAAGTCGGATCGCTTCGGCATCGAGCCGGAGATCACCGCGAAGATCGCCCGGCGCGGCTACCGAATCTACGAGGTCCCCATCTCGTACTACGGCCGCGACTACTGGGAGGGAAAGAAGATCAACTGGAAGGATGGCGTCAGCGCGATCTGGACCATCCTGAAATATGGCCTGGGGAGCCATCCCGAGAACGAGCCGGCCACGTTCAAGACGGTGCGCCGCCTCGACTCGCTGAAGCGCTACAACAAGTGGATCTGGGAGCGGGTGCAGCCCTACGTCGGGCAGCGTGTGCTCGAAGTCGGCGCGGGGTCGGGCACCATGACCCGCTTTCTGTATGGACGCGAACTGATCGTGGCCACGGACCGCGAGACCGGCTACGTCGATCGCCTCCGCAACGCCTTCCGCCGTCGCCCCGGCATCCTCGTGGAGCGCTGCGATCTCGATCAGGACTCCTGCCTGGAGCTGTCGCGTTACGCCTTCGACACCGTGACCTGCATCAACGTTCTCGAGCACACCGACGACGACCTCGGTGCGCTGCGACGAGTTCACCAGCTGCTCATACCCGGCGGGCGCGTGATCGTGTTCGTGCCGGCCGGAACGGAGCTCTTCGGAAGCCTCGACAAGAGCGTCGGGCACCAGCGCCGGTACGATCGAGACACGCTGATCGAACGACTGCGCTCGTCCGGCTTCGAGATGGAAAGCATCACCTACCAGAACCGCGCCGCGAAAATCGCCTGGTGGTTGAATTCGAAGATCCTGCACCGCCGGGAATTGCCGCTTGCGCAGTCGCGGGTGTTCGACCGCATGGTCCCGCTGTTCAAAGCGCTGGAGGGAAAGAATCCCTCGACCGGCCTGAGCCTGATCGCCGTCGGACGAAAGGCTGGCGGCGCGTCGCCGCAGTTGCTGATGGAGAACGCGGTCGCAACGGGCGCTTCACGGTGAACGGCGCCGCGCTGATCCTCGCCGGAGGCGCCGGTACCCGCCTGCGGCCGCTCAGCACCGACGAGAATCCCAAACAGTTCCTGCGCATCTTCGATGGCCGGTCGCTGATGGAAATGACCTGGGAGCGCGCCGCGCAACTGGTATCGCCCGCTGAGATCTTCGTCTCCACCAACGAACGTTACGCAGCACAGTGCCGCGAACACCTGCCCGCTCTCGCGGGGTCCAATCTGATCACCGAGCCAGCCCGCCGAAACAATGCTCCAGCCATCGCAGTCTCCTGTCTGGCCATCGAAGCGGCGCTGGGGAGTGATGCGGTCATCGCCGTTCTCCCCTCTGACCATTACATCGCCGATCAAGAGGAGTTTTTGCGAGTGATGCGGACGGCGATGGAGTTCGCAGCGGCGTCGAACACGCTGGTGACCATCGGCATCGAACCGACGGAACCGAACATCGGTTACGGCTATCTGGAGCTCGGGCCGTCTCTGGGCGGCGAGATGATTCAACTGGAGCGTTTCATCGAGAAGCCCTCGCGCGAGCGCGCCGAGGAGCTTCTGCAGTCGGGGCGCTACGCCTGGAACGCGGGGATTTTCGTCTGGCGGGCCGGCGCGTTCCACACAGAGCTTGCCGCAGCGGCACCACAGATTGCACGGGCTGCCGCGCACATCCTCTCCATGGAAAACCTCGCGCTGCGCGCCGCGATTTACGAAGCCATGCCGGCGATCTCCATCGATTACGCACTGATGGAGAAGTGCTCACATGTCGCTACGATCCGAGGAGACTTCGGATGGTCCGATGTCGGCACGTTCGAGGCTCTGGCCCGCGTTGGCGTTGATGTTTCGGAGTATCTGCAGCGCCCGCCGTCTTGAGACGCCGGCCCGGCCGATCAAGGGAAAAGCCGCGAGGCGTTGTCCCACAGAATCTGCTTCTCCACTTCCGCGCCGAGACCCAGGGCACGAAACTCCTCGACGTTTTTGCGCGGGGAGGTCACGCCCGGTGAAGGCCAGTCCGTGCCCCACAACACCTTCGACGCCAGGTCGGCCACGCGCGGAACGTATCGGAGGAGATGGCGAGGAGGAATCCCGGAAATCTCCAGGTACACGTTCCGGTGCCGGCGTGCCAGAAAGAACGCTGTCTCGCCGTAGAGTGGCCGTCCCGCGTGCGCCAGGATGATGGGAAGTCGAGGAAAGTCGATGGCCACGTCGTCGATGGGCATAGGGTCGGCGAACACGTTCCGCGCGCGCGGAAACACCGACGTTCCGGTGTGGAACATCACCGGCACTCCCCGCTCCTCGCATTCACGGTAGATCTCCGCCAGCTGCCACAGTTCCCCGCGATAGGCATTGGCCGCGAAGAGCTGGTGGGGCGGATGAATCTTGATCATCCGGATTCCCAGATCGAGCACGCGGCGAATCTCGCCGCGGACATCGATTTCATGCAGAGGATTCACCGAGCCCACCGGCAACAGACGATCG
>JBDSGC010000144.1:0-2935 GCA_039919215.1 Thermoanaerobaculia bacterium
GGTCGAAACCAACTATCTCCACCTTTCGCGATTCGCCAAAGACCTCCGTGCAGGACGCAGGGTGACGCAGGGTGATGTCATCGGATTTGTCGGGGCGTCGGGGTTGGCTACCGGGCCGCACCTCGACTACCGCGTGTCCGACGGCGGCAAGTGGCTGGACCCTCTTTCCCTCCGATCGATCACTCCCGACCCCCTCCACGGCGACTCGCTGCGCCTCTTCCGCTCGCATGTGGCGGCGTTCGCGCCGAGGCTCTCCGGGACGGCCACCCAGCTCGCTGAGTTCGCTGTCAAACGCCGGGCACTCTTCTAGCACTTTCGCGATTCCGATCATGAAGAAGGTAACCGCCCGCGCGCCGGTGAGAGCTGATCTTGCCGGAGGAACTCTCGACCTCTGGCCCCTCTATCTGTTCCATCCAGGATCGCGGACCGTCAACGTCGCCATCTCCTATCACGCCGAATCCGAGGTAGCAGAAATCTCCGGTGACGCCGTGGAGCTGCACCTCAGCGATCAGCAGTATGAGCAACGGTACGAATCCCTCAATGAGCTCGCCGCCGATCCGAAAGCAGCCCTGATCCACCGTGTGCTGGAGCATTTCAAGACCACCGGAATCCGGATCACCACCCGCACCGACGCCCCTCGGGGTTCCGGTCTTGGCGGATCGTCCGCGCTGACGGTCACCCTGGTGCGGGCCATCTCAGAATTCACCGGCGCGCCGATCGAGGGCGATGATCTGGTGCATCTGGTGCGCGATCTGGAGAGCCGGCTGCTCGGTGTTCCCGCCGGCATTCAGGACTACTACCCTCCGGTGTTTGGCGGCCTGGCTGCGCTGCATCTCAATCCGGGTGCGGTGACCCGCCATCCCATCTCGCTTCCGGTCGACCGGCTCGCCGAACACATGCTGCTGCATTACACCGGTGTCTCCCACTTCTCGGGCACGAACAACTGGGATCTCTACAAACGCCAGATCGACGGCGACGAAAAGGTTCACCAGGGGCTCGAGAAAATCGCGCAGAGCGCCACAGAAATGGAAAAGGCTCTCGAGGCCGGAAACATGGAAGCCGCCGGCGTCGCTCTCGGACACGAATGGCAGAACCGGAAAGCGATGATCGAAGGGATCTCCACGCCGGAGATCGACCAGGCCATCGAAGCCGCGCTCCGTGCGGGCGCATGGGCAGGCAAGGTCTGCGGTGCCGGTGGGGGCGGGTGCATCATCTTCCTGTTCCCGCCCGACCGCCGGGAAGCGATCCGGACCGCGCTCGGCAGCGTTCCCGGGAAAATCGTGGAAGCGGTACCTGTGGCCCACGGGCTCACCGTTGAGAAGGACGACGACACTGCGAACAACATCACCCGCCGCATTTCGCGACGGAGGACGACCTCCTTCGAACAACTGTGGGTGTACGGATTCGAGGGGGACTACAAACCTCACGTGCTGGCGGAGGCCATCGTCACGCACACCGAACCACGGAGCGGCACGCGCCACGCCGTGTCCCGGACGTTCGTTGCTCCCATCAGCGCAGACGGCACCTCCGTCGCGTGGCAGGAAGCGCGCCCACTGGACACCGGGAAACTGGACCTTCGCGCCGTCCCCGATCCGCAGCGTTCCGTCGCCGCCAGCGTCTCGCCGGAGACCCTCCTGCAGAGCGCTGTGCAGTCGCAGGATGCGTTCCGGCAGCACCTCGCGGAGACCGAACGGTTGCAGGTATTCGCCAATCAGGCGTTCTCCCTCTTCTCGCAGCCGAATGAGGGCCGCGATTCCTTCGTGCAGCGCTGCCTCGAAGAGGCGAAACGCCGAATCGAGGACGACGCCGAGCGACTGGAGGGCACGTTCCGCCGACGCCTGGATCAGGTCAAGGAGCGTTCGGTCCGCGATCAGCGCGAGATCGACGCCCAGGATGAAGAGACGGGCGACCAGCCGCGCCAGGACGTGAACGTGGCTTGGGGTCAGGCCCTCTACAACATCACCAGCGGCAAGCCGGCCTCCGTGGCCGACACCACTCAGTCGGTGCGCGAAGTCGACTACATGGAGAAGATCTCTCAGATCCAGAAGGCGTGGGAGCGCGAGCTCGAAACGATCCGCGAGGGCCTCCTGTCGGACGCCCGCTCCATCGAAGAGATCTCCGTCTCACCCTCGTCAAAGAATATCGAGATCACCAAGTACGTGATCCTCTGGGCTCCCGCCAGGTTCTGAGCAGCACATCGCGCCACCGGCGGCGGGACCACTCCAGCATCCTTTCGGAATAGACCACCCGCCGTTTGGTTAGCGTGTCCCGCGTGCTAGGATGCACGTCCCGTCGGGCAGTAGCGCAGCCTGGTAGCGTACCTGAATGGGGTTCAGGTGGTCGGGGGTTCAAATCCCCCCTGCCCGACCAAATCAAACTCTTCGGCTCCCCACTCCCGCCTTCAGAGTCCCGAAGCCGGCAGCCGCAACCAAGAGTCAAGCAATGGAAGAAGAACAGCCGCCACAAACTCTTCGCATCACTCTGGACGACTCGGTCGCGCAGGGCGAGTACATCAATTTCGCGAACATCATCCACTCCCCCAGCGAATTCGTGATCGACCTCGGACGCATTGTGCCTGGCCGCCCCGATGTGAAGGTGTACAGCCGCGTCATCATGACCCCGCTGCATGCCAAGCAGTTGCTCGAGGCGCTCGTCCACAACGTGGCGCTCTTCGAACAGAAATTCGGCGAGATTCGCGTGGAAGGCGCGCCGCCTTCGACCTCCAGCGAACCGTCGAACTAGGCCGGCACGGCCGGCTGCGCTGGTTGCCCAGGGCTTTGCCACTATGTTCCCCGCTCACTCCCACCAGATCACGCCCGGAGATTCGTTTGCGGTACGGAACGCCGGCGTCCTCCCGGCGAGAGCTTGCCAGACTCCCCACGAAAAACCTTACACATGGCGACCGTAAAGATCATCGGAGCCGGACTGGCGGGAT
>JBDSGC010000145.1:0-2550 GCA_039919215.1 Thermoanaerobaculia bacterium
GGCTTCGAAATCGGAAGCCGCCGGGGTGAGCAGCAGACGCCGGCCGAGGGCAAAGGGTGTGGTGTTGATCTCCTGCAGCGCGCCCTCGTTCCGCTCGTAGACGTAGAGCGTTCCGTTCGCCGCACGCAGAAACGCCGGGTCGGCTCCGACGGAGATCGACTTGCGGCTGCCATCAGGACGGATCCGTGCGACCGCGCGGGCGTCGCGTTCGAGGACATAGAGATCACCGCGCAGGAACAACGCGGCCATCGGCGTCTCCCCGGTTTTCAACGTCGATCCGCGTCCGGTACGGAGGTCGAGCAGACGGACTTCGTTCTGGAGTGGGTCGAGAACCGCCACTCGAGTGTCCGAGACGGCGATGGCTCCCGGAGAGGCAACCCCCTCGCTCCGCCAGTTCACTGCCCGGCCATCGCGGGAGAAGAGCTCGATCACCCCGTCATGCGCAACGATGATCCCAGCCTCGGTGGTGGCCACGGACTGCGCCGCCAGTGCCGGCGCCTGAAGCAGCGCGGCAGATCCTGCGAAGAGGAAAACGCACAGCGCCTTCATCGTTTCCCCAGTCCCAGCGGTTCGAGCAGAAGCGCATCGACTCCCTGGCGATCGGTGCCTCCGGTTACGCGGTACGTCAGCGTCAGAGGCGTTCCCGCAGCGAAGACGCCGGCGAACGCGATCGGTTCGCTGAATCGGAAAAGCACTCCCTCGCTGGAGCCCGATTCGAAGATCGTTTGTGGCGGAACGGACGTCGCCTCGGGCGATGATTCCTCGACCGTGTCGAAAATCGCAGAGCTGACGAAGGTCAACGCATCCAGTTTGATGCGCTGCTCCGGAGTGAGGCGTTGCTCCTGGAAGAGAGCGATGAGTGCGCGGAGCTCCGCGGCCGTGGGGATCGCCTGGGTTCCCCGATCCTCAAGAAAGCGGGGAGCGGTCAACTCCGCTGCCTTGACGTCGAGCTCCCGACGAAGCATTCGCAGCGTGTCGTTCTCCGGGAAGCGGCTGGTCAGACGGTCGAGGATGGTGCGCGCTTCGCGGATCTGTCCGCGTTGAGCGGCGATCAGCAGACGTCGCACCTCTTCACCGGTGGACCGCGCGTCGCTGGCCGTGGACTGACGGGCGGCCGCCGGATGCGTTCGCAGATACTGCTGATACTGCCGGACGAGATCGGGTGAAAACGGATTTGCGTCGAAGGCCTCGGCGTAGAACCGCGACCGGTCGGAGTCCGCCGCGGTGATGCGCGCCAGAGCGGCCAACGCGGTGGGATCGTCGGTCCTCGCGGCGAGGACCTGCTCGTAGCCTGCGCGGGCGCCGGCAAGATCGCCGCGCCGCTCGAGCAACCCGGCGAGCCTTAGCTGTGCGCGGTTGAGCAGCGACACGTAGGCCGTGGCGTCTCCGCGCGCGGAGGAGTAGACCTCGAACGCCTCCCGCCGGACAGCGTCGCGCTGCAGTTCCTGAAACGCGCTGGAGCGAAGAGAAGCCACCACCGTCTGCAGAAGCGACTCAGCCTCCTTCTCCTGCGCCGTGTCGGTCAGCGAAGTGGCCAGTGCGTATTGATCCACCGCCAGATCGAGCCGGTTCGTCACCGTCGATTCCTTCGCCAGATTGCGCTGGTCGATGGCCACCGCATTGCGCGATGCGCTCACAGCCTTGGCCGATTTGTGAAGCAGGGCCATGGAGCTGGCGTACAGGTTCCAGCTTCTCGCCGCGTCGCTTCCATAGCGGATCGATTCCTCGGCCAGTTCGAATGCCGAGCTCTCCCGGCCCAGCCTTGCCGCGGCCAGAGCGGCGTAGGAGGTCGCTGTGGTGTAGCGGGCCAGGTCGGCTGCGTTGCGCGAGCGCAGCCGTTCGGCCAAAGCGATCTCAGAAGCTTTGCGATACTCCTCCCGGGCCAGAGACGTTTCGTTGCGCGACGTGCGCAGGTCGCCCAGGTTGAGATGTCCGGAGAGCTGGGCCAGAAAGTCCCGCGACCGGCTCAGCTGCTGTTCCATCTGGGCGATCTCGAAGTCGCTGGCCATCCTGGTCTGGGCGTGGAGGGCCGTCGTCGCTGCGCAGAGAATCGTGGCGGCAATCAGCAGAGTCTGAGCGGTTCGCACCTTGCTCATTGAGCGAAATATCCCTTTCGGGCGTTCAGAATCGACAGGTCGCGGCGGCGCGGACGGATGGCGATCGAGCGCCATCCGCTGGAATTGCCTTGGCTCTGATAGATGACCGTGTAGCGGCTGTTGATGTCCATGAGCATGCGATGCAGTTCGCTGCGCATGGTGGCGATGGTGGCGCGGGCGACGGTGCCGCCGGTGGTGCGGGTCATGCGTTCCAGGAAGCTGGTGTCGCGCCCGAGGACGATCGCATCGATCACCACTTTGGTGCCGCTCACTTTTCGCAGCGTGGTTTCCTCGTCGATCAGGCTGTTGCGATCGCCGCCATCGGTGATCACGAAAACGTAGGTTCGGACAGACGATGCGATCGAGGCGATGGCGTCGCGAAGGGATGTGCCGCCGGAGGGGGGGAGATTGCGAAAGGACGATGCCAGCCGCTCACCGCGCGCGATCGTCCGCG
>JBDSGC010000146.1:0-6596 GCA_039919215.1 Thermoanaerobaculia bacterium
GCCGGTCGGGCCCTGGTGAAGTTCGAGGGAATCGACTCTCCGGAACAGTTGCAGGCAGTCCGCAACTGGACGATCGAAATCCCGCGAACAGAGTCGCGATCCCTCCCCGACGACGAATACTTTCTGCACGACCTGACCGGTCTCGCTGCAGTGGACTCCCGGGGGCTGGCGCTGGGGACGATCGTCGATGCCTACGAAGGGGGCGGCGGAATTCTGCTGACCGTCGAGACGCCTCAGGGGGGATCGTTCGACGTTCCCTTCGCCACCGCGATCTGTACGGGGATCGATCTTGCGGCGAAACGGATCGTGATGACCCTGCCCGAGGGGCTCGATGATCTTGGGGCGGTGCCGGCGGTCGAAGATCAGAAGCGGGGATCGAAGCAGGGTCCGCGAAAATCCAACGCCCCCGACAGGGAGAAAGGCGCTCCGCAATGATGGCAAAGGTGCGCGTGGACTTCGTCACCATCTTTCCGAAGATGTTTGAGCCGCTGCTGGCCGAGGGAGTGATCGCCCGCGGGGTCAAGCAGGGGCTGCTGGATGTGCGGGTGTGGGACCTGCGGAACTTTGCCACGGACCGGCACCGCTCCACTGACGACGAAGCCTACGGCGGCGGCCCGGGGATGGTGATGCTGGCCGAGCCGGTCCTGCGATGCGTCGAAGCCATCGTTGCCGAAGGGAGCGGCAGCGCGGTCAGCCCGCGAATCATCATGACCACACCGCAAGGACGGGTATTCCGGCAGTCGGTGGCGGGCGAATTGTTGGAGGCGGGGTGGCTCGTCATTCTTTGCGGGCGGTACGAAGGGTTCGACGAGCGGGTGCGGGAGACGCTGCATCCCGATGAGATTTCCGTGGGCGACTTTGTGGTTTCCGGCGGGGAACTGCCGGCGATGCTCATGGCCGACGCGATCGGCCGGCTGGTGGAGGGCGTAGTCGGGAACAGCACCTCTGTGGAGGAGGACTCGTTTTACAGCGGGCTTCTGGACTATCCGCACTACACGAGGCCTGAGGACGTTCGCGGCCTGAAGGTTCCGGAGATCCTGCTGTCCGGTCATCACGAAAACATCCGTCGATGGCGTCGGGAGCAGGCTCTGCAGGCCACGCTCACCCGGCGGCCCGATCTCCTGGAGAGCGTGGTCCTGGACGATGAGGCACGAAGCATTCTGGAGCGGCTGCCACGCGAACCTTGAGAAGTGGTGAAATGCTCCAGGGGGCCGCGTGGTTCTACGGCAGGCGCAGCGTCCCTCCAGTCGCTGCAACCCCTTGCAGAATCAAGCAAAATCGGCGATGCTTGCGGGCTCGCTTCTAAAAGAATCAGGAAGGTTTTCCATGGCTCAAGACATCATGAAACTGGTCGAGTCTCGCGAGACTCGCGACGATATGCCGAACTTCTCCCCCGGAGACACGATCAAGGTCCACGTGAAGGTCAAGGAAGGCGACAAAGAGCGCATCCAGATCTTCCAGGGTCTGGTCATCGCCCGGAAAGGTGGCGGTGCCCGTCAGATGTTCACTGTTCGTAAGGTCTCGGGGGGAGTTGGAGTGGAGCGCATGTTCCCTCTCTTCTCGCCGACGATCGATCGCATCGAGGTGGAACGCCATGGCCGGGTCCGTCGCGCGAAGCTCTATTACCTCCGGGATCTCCGGGGCAAAGCAGCCCGTATCGAAGAGAAGCGCAAGGGCTGAAAAGCCTTCTGCGAATGAGCTCGTCGTCGAGCATCTCTTCGCGGAGCTGGCCCGCGTCGCTGAGCTTTCGGCGATCGAGCGCCGGCTCCGCGATTTCGGTTTTCGGGCCGTTGCCGGCACGGACGAAGTGGGGCGAGGCTGTCTGGCCGGTCCGGTCGTCGCCGCATGCGTGATCCTGGAGTCGGACCCCACGCTGATGGGTGTGAACGATTCGAAACAGGTCGACGCTCACAACCGGGTGTCGGTGTGCAGAGCCATCCTTCAGCGTGCCCGGGCCGTAGCGATCGGAGTGGTCGAGGCGCACACCATCGATCAGATCAACATCCTGCAGGCAAGCAAGGTGGCCATGGCCACGGCGGTGGAAAACCTTACGGTGCGGCCGGACATTCTGCTGCTCGATGCCGTGACCATCGAGTCGCTGGAGATGCCGCAGGTGCCTTTGATCGGGGGAGATCGTCGCAGCATTTCCATTGCTGCGGCATCAATCGTCGCGAAGGTCTATCGCGATCTGCTGATGGAGTCGTATCATGACCGCTACCCCGTGTACGATTTCCGACACAATCGGGGCTACGGAACGGAAGGGCATCAGGCAGCATTGAAGCTCTACGGTCCGAGTCCCATTCATCGGAGATCATTCGAAGGGGTCGAGGAACCGAGATTGCTGTTCGGGCGAGACGGAGACGATGGCGGTTCAACGCGATAAGGTCATTGCCAGCGCAGAGAAGCTGGTCGCCAAGGGGAAGATCGAGCCGGCGATCAAAGAATACGAACGCCTGCTCGAAGACAACCCGAACGACGTCAACACGCTCAATCGCATCGGCGATCTCTGGGTCCGCATCAACCGCAATGACGAGGCCGTCAAGGTCTTTGGCAAGATCGCCGACCACTACTCGCGCGATGGCTTCTTCCTCAAAGCCATCGCCATCTACAAGAAGATCAACAAGCTCGATCCCTCCAAGCTGGAGATCTACGCGAAGCTCGCCGATCTTTATGCCAAGCAGGGACTGGCCATGGAGGCCAAGAGCCAGTATCAGGTTCTGGCCGACTACTACCTCAAGCACGGCGATCCCGGGAACGCCCTGTCGATTTACCGGAAGATCTCCGAGCTCGATCCGAACTCCATCAACGTCCACGTCAAACTGGCCGATCTCTACTCGCAGAATAACCAGACCAAGGAAGCGCTGAGCGAGTACGACCGCGTCGGACGCATGCTGCTCAAACGCGGCATGCTCGATGAGGCGGTGCAGGTCTTCAAGAAAGCGCTGAAGATCGATGCCTCCAACGTCGACCTGGTGGACTCCCTGGTCACCGCGCTGCTGGAAGCGAAAGATTACGAAAACGCCCAGCAGATCGTAGAGACCGCCCTCGGCGCCAACAAGAATAACCCCCGGCTTTTGTCGATGTGGGCTCGCGTCCTCATTGGCAAAGGCGACGTGAACTCCGCCCGCTCCGCTCTGGAAAAGGGCCTGGCCGCCGATCCGAACGACGTCTCCATCCGGGAAACGCTGGCCGAGCTGTCGCTCAAGCAGAACCAGCCGGATCGCGCGCTGGAGATGATTCTGCCGCTGGTCGAGAAAGCCGTGCAGAAGGGAGAGCGCGGAGCGGCGGTGGAGATGATGAACCGGATCCTTCGTGTGGACTCCGGCCACGCGCCGACTCTGGAGCGCCTGGTTCAGATCTACACGAAGCTGAACGAGGAGACCAACATCCTCGCCTCGATGAACAGCCTGGCCGAGGCCCACATCGCCAGAGGTTCCTACGACCAGGCGTCCAAAGTCCTGGAGAATCTGATCCAGCGCGAACCGCAGAACGCGCAGCACCGGAACAAGCTCGCCTTCGTGAAGTCGCAGATGGGAGGGGGCGACACCGCTCCCGTCCGCCCCAGGCAGGCCGATGTTCCCGCACCCATTCCTGTCGCGGAAGTTCCATCCGTCGAGAAATTCGACGATGGCGCGATGTCGATCGATCTCGATTCCTCAGGCCCCATCGATCTCGACCTGAGCGCCGACTTCTCTACTCCTGCCCCTCCCGCCCCACCTCCGCGCATGGAGACGGCTGCCGAACCGGACGAGCGGAACGAAGACCTCGACTTCATCACCGAGCACCTGACCGAGGCGGAGGTCTTCGCGAAGTACGGTCTGGCCGAGAAAGCCATCGAGCATCTTCGCGCCGTGGTCGAGCGGGCCCCGAAGCATCTGCCCGGGCATGACAAGCTGTTCCGCATTCTCCTGGACGAGGGAGAGGTGGACGCAGCGCGTACTGCCGCCACTCAGTACGTCGCCCTGCTGCACGACATCGACGACACAGCGACCATCGATGCCGTGCGGAACGAATTCACAAGTCGCGGACACTCCTTCGGACCTCCGAAGACCGCTCCAGCCCGGAAGCCAACGGTCGAGCGTGCAGTTCCGCCCCCGGTCGTCGCGCCCGCGCCACCTGCAGAGGACGAGATCAGCTTCGACCTCGAGTCACCGGAAGCTCTGGAGATCGAAGATGAGCACGCGGAAGTCGAGATGGAGCTCGAAGCGGAGCCGGAACTCATCGTTCCGGAGCCGGTCGCGTTGCCGGAGCCGTCTCTTTCATTCGATGAGTTAGCGAGCGACGAAAGCTCCATCTCCTTCGACGATGCACCACTCTCTTTCGAGGAGACGGAAACCGCGGTCTCTCTGGACTCGATCCCCGCCGAACCTGAGCCCGAGCCGGTGGTTGAGGAAGAGGTTCCTCTCTCCCTTCCCGAGGAGCCCATCCTCGAAGAAGAGGCCCTCCCCGAGGAAGAGGCTGTCCCCACCACGCTGGAGCTGGAGCCGGACGATGAGCTCAACTTTGGCGACACGCTGAACGAAGCCCCGGCCGCAGAGGAACCGTTCTTCGGCGTCGAAGCTGCCGTCGAAGCGGCCAAGGAGCCGGAGTCCCTCACGCAGGAAGCGATCGGCGAGATCGACTTCTACATCGAGCAGGAACTCTTCGATGAAGCGCGTACGAAACTCAATGCCCTCTCGGAACGTTTCCCCAACCAGCCCGACCTGACCAAGCGGCGACGACGCCTCGATGCCGCGGCCGCGGCCGCGTCTGCCATCGCCGCCGCCGCAATCCCCGCCCCGTCGCGATCAGTGCCCAAGCCGGCCGCTCCGGTTCCCTCGCCAGCGGCGCCAAAGGCAGTCCCACCGAAAGCTGCGCCGGCAAAACCAGCGCCCCCTCCGCCGCCGGTCACGCTGTCCCGCGACGAAATCGAGAACGAGCTGCTGGGCGCCTTGCCCGAGGACGACGACGACGTCATCCCCATCCCGCCGCCACCTCCCCCGGCATCGACCGTTCCGCCACCTCCGCTGCCGCAGGTGCAGGAGGAGAATCTCTTCGCGGATGAAGACAACTTCTTCGACCTCGCCGCCGAGCTCGAGTCGGAGATGGAGGAAGACTCCGAACAGATCTCTCTCTCCGAGGAAGAACAGTCGCTCGAGGAGATCTTCAAGGAGTTCAAAAAAGGCGTCGAACAACAGCTCGACTCCGAAGACTACGACACCCACTACAACCTGGGGATTGCCTACAAAGAGATGGGCCTCATCGATGAGGCCATTGGCGAGTTTCAGCTCGCATCAAAAGACGCCAAGCGCGCCGTCGAGTGTGCATCCATGCTCGGGCTGTGTTTTCTCGAGAAGGGCATGCCGCAGCTGGCCATCAAGTGGTACCGCAAGGGACTGGAAATGCCGGAGATCACCGAAGACGAGCACGTAGGTCTTCTCTATGATCTCGGTTCAGCACACATGGAAGTCGGCGATACTGACAACGCCCAGAAAGCGTTCATGGAGGTGTACGGCATGAACAGCAACTACCGCGACATCGTCAGCCGCATCAAGCAACTGGAAGACGCTCGCAAGTAACGGACGAGGGCCAGCCATCCATGAAACCGTCGATTGAATCGGTGCTGCGGTTCATCAATCTCACAACGTCCGGTCTGCTCGCCGGGTCTCTCGGATTCGGGGGCGCCCCGCTGGTTCCCGGTTGGAAGGAAGAGCTCCCCCGCGAGCGCATGCGCGTGCTGGAGGCGTTGAAGAGTCTCGACTATTTCAATGCCATCGGTCCGGTGGCCCTCGGGAGCGCCGTGACGCTGGCCGTGGCCGGCAGTCGTTCCACGCGCTTTCACCGGGCTCTGGACACCGCCGCCGCCGTCAGTCTGGCCGGAGTCCTCGCTGCGACGGTGATGGGTACGGTGCCCATCAATCGCCGGCTGGACGCAACGGCGGCCACGGACTACGCAAGCGACGACTCGCAGTTGCTGGCTCGCACATGGAGCCGTGCGCACGCCGTGCGGACCACGCTCGGTCTGAGCGCGTTTTTTTTAGCGGTCGCTTCCAACTTGGCGCCCCGAACCTCCCGCGCCGGAGCCTGACAAAAAGACGCTGTGCGTTTCGGAGCAGGGCCCCAACGGGTCGGATTTCCGTCCCTCGATCACGTTGCGAAGTGATCGAAACCCCGCGCTTCAAGCATCTGGCCATCGAGCCGTACACCGGGCTCGTCGACCATGCGTCCGATCGCATACACGGGCCGCTTGAGATGGCTGCTCAAGTCCGATTCCCGCATCGTTGATGTGAACAACAGGGCGTACTCCTCGCCTCCATGCAGCACCGCGTCAACGGGATGGATGCCCAGCTTGCCGCCGGCGGCGAGCAGGTCCGGGAAAATCGGCAACCTCGCTTTCTCGATGTCTGCGCCCACTCCTGACGCTTCGCACAAGCGTGCGAGATCAGAGGAAAGCCCGTCGGAGACATCAATGCAGGAGGTTGTGCTCTCCAGACGCGCAAGCTCCAGTCCGAGGGCAATCTCTGGCTCCGGATCGAGATGCCGCCGGATGGCCGCAGAGGCGAACTCGCGCAGGGCATAGGGCGTAGAAGCATCCTGCGGCTCGCCACCGACGGTCC
>JBDSGC010000147.1:0-5090 GCA_039919215.1 Thermoanaerobaculia bacterium
TGCGGGAAGGTTCCTACAAGCTCGCGCTGGAGGCTTATCAGCACATCGACCAGTCACCACTCTCCGATGACGAGCGCCGCTGGATCGGTTTTCGGTTGGCCGATCTGTCGTGGCGCTCCGCGCCCGAGGGACGGGACCACACGCAGGTCCAGGCTGCGTTGCGCGCGCTGGAGAACCTGCTTCACGACGAGAAAGGAGAACCGATCCGCGATCGTGTAGCCGTCGAAGCGATGGAATCCAAAGGTGATCTGCTGGCGCGCCCGTCCAGTGGTCGGTGGAGTGAGGCGCGGGTCGCCTACCTCGCCGCATTGGACTGGTGGGCCGGTGCGCGCGATGTCGAAGAGGCTCGCGGGCGCTATCTCCATCTGGTCTGGAAGTCTGCGGAAGCGCCGGGAGGAGAGGAGTCGTACCGCTACTCCGGACTCCTCGTTCCCCTGGACATCCTCCGGAACGCCGCCACGATCGCCACCACTGCTGACGACAAGTCCCATGCGAGCTATCTGATCGCCCTCCAGCTCATGCAGCAGAGCGATCCGCAGTCGCTCGAGGAGACACGCAAGTCGTTTGATGCCGCATTGGGCGGCGGCAAGTCCACACGGTGGTACGACGACACGCTGATGAGCTACGGCCGGTGGCTGGAGACGTACGGCATCCTCACCTGGCTTGACGACGGCACCTGGCGCGTGGAGCCCGACTACGAAGCGGCCCTGAGCATGTACCGGCGCCTCACTTCCGAATTCAAGGAAGGGGAATCGCAGTACTGGCCCCAGGCACACTCCCGAATCGCCGACATCACCCAGCCCTCCCTGGCGGTGGCAGTCTCGAACGTCTTCCTCCCCGGCTCGAAGACGGAGTTTCATCTGCACTGGCGCAACGTGGGGGCCGTTCAATTCTCGATGTCGAAAGTCGACCTGACCGAGGACCTCAACCAATGGCCGAGCTCCCGGCTCGACAACTGGTATCAGGCCATCGACGCTTCCGCAGGCCGGGGGCGCTTCTCCTGGACGAAGACCGTCCAGTCGAGAAGGTATGCACCAGGCGACGAGCAGGTGGCCATCGAGCGTGAACTGACGCCGGGAGCCTGGCTGCTCGAAGCGTCGACCACCGGAGCGCAGAGCGTGCGCGAGCTGATCCTGGTCACCGACGTGGCGATCGTCACGCGCACCTCGCCGGCGAAGACTCTGGTCTGGGTCACCAACGCACAGAGCGGAGCGCCCGTGGGTGGTGCGAAGGTCCGCGTGCTCTACGAAAACTACGATTCCAACGGCGGCGAGCCGAAGCGCGAACAGGCCACGTTCGTCACCGGCACCGATGGAATCGCCGACGTTGCTCTGCGTGGGCGGAGGAATGGTCAGATCCTGGTGTTTGCCAACGCACAGGACCACCAGGCGTTCTCCCAGGCTTCCAGTTTCAGCGCCGGGGATCGGGGCGAGGAGTGGCGGATCTACGCCGCCTCCGATCGACCGGCCTATCGACCGGGAGAGACAGCCAACTGGAAAATCACTGCCAGATTGATTTCGCCGGGGGGCTACTCCGTTCCCGCCAATCGAACGGTCACCTTCGAGATTCACGACCCGCGCGGCGCCTCGGTGAAGAAGGGAGCGCTCACGCTGAACGAGTTCGGCAGCGCCTGGGCCGAGTTGCCCTTCGATGCCTCCATGGCCCTCGGTCCCTATCAGGTCACCTTCGCCGACGCCAACCGGTCCATCGGCTCGGCCACGCTCTTCCGGCTCGAAGAGTACAAGCTCCCCGAGTTTCGTGTCGCCGTGAAGACCACGGATGAACACGGCGCGCCCAAAGCGTTCCGTCTGGGCGACACGGTCGACGTCACCATCGAGGCCAGCTACTTCTTCGGCGGCCCAGTCACCAATGCCACGGTGGAAGCCGTGGTCTATCAATCGCCGTACTATCGGCGCTGGTCTCCCACCCACGACTATCCCTGGTACTTCGACTCTCAGAACAGTCGCCCCTACTACGGTGGCCACGGCCAGATCGTGAAGAAAGCCACTCTGGTCACAGACGCCGCGGGCCGGGCCAGGCTCTCCTTCGAGACTCCCGCTTCGGGCGGCCAGGACTTCGAATACAGAATCGAAGCGCGGGTCACCGATGCCTCGCGCCGGGAGATCTCGTCGACGGACAGCATCCGCGTCACGCGAGCTCCCTACTTTGCCGAGGCCAGGCCGAAGCATTGGTTGTACCGGCCGGGCGATGCCGTGGAGGTCGAATTCCGCACCATCGACGCGAACGACCAGCCGGTGCGCGCCACCGGCCCCGTCAAGATCACGCGCGAGCAGTGGAAAGAGGTGTGGCTCGACCCTGCCGGTCAGGAAGTCAGCGGCAGGGCGCTCGACCTGATTCGAGCCCGCCCCGAAGCGTTTCCGCCGCCGCCGGAGAAGGGCCATCACCCGTGGCTGCTGGTGTCGCGCGGCTACGAGCACGAAGAGGTGCTGACCACCACGCTCACCAGCGACGAGAAGGGGCGAGCGGTCCTGAAGTTCGTCGCGCCGAAAGAGGGCTACTACCGTTTCCAATGGACCAGCCATCCGATGGCCCTTCCGTCAGCGAAACCACGACCTCGCGATGTGGTCGAAGCGTCGACCGCGGTCTGGGTGGCCACTAAAGAAACGATGCGCATCGGCTACTACCACGAGGGCGGAATCGAGATCCTGGTCGACGAAGACACCGTCAAGCCCGGCGCCACGGTGCCGGCCATGATCGTGGTGCCGCAGTCGGATCGCTATGTCCTCCTCGATGTGGCCGGCGACGAGATCCTCAGTCGGCAGCTCGTCCACGTCACCGGCAACGTCAAGCTGGTCGAGTTGACGCTGGGCGACGAACACATTCCGAATGTCTTCCTCACCGCATCCATGGTCAGCGATCTACAGCTTCATCAGGACACCAAAGAGATCGTCGTCCCGCCGGTGCAGAAATTTCTCTCCCTCGAGCTGCAGCCCGATCGCCAGCAGTACCTGCCACGGCAGGAAGGGACGTTGAAGATCACGGCCCGAGACGCGAACGGGAAGCCTGTGCGCGCCGAAGTGGCCCTGGGCATCGCCGACGAATCGGTCTACGCCATCCAGGAAGACTATGCCGGCGATCCTCGCCCCTTCTTCTACGGCCAGAAGCGCCGCCAGATCGTCCAGACCGCCAGCAGCTTTTCGCAGAAGTCCTACGTGAGACTGGTGAAACGAAACGATGGAAGCCTCGTCGATGAGCGTTTGTCGGATCTCGACGCCCTGGAGAAAGACAACAGCCCGAGTCGCCAGCAGAAGCTCAAGGGAAACTTCGTCGGAGGGGTGGTCGGAGGACGCGTAGGGAACGTAGCGGAAGCCATCACAGTGACCGCGGAGTCGCCCGCAGCGAGGAACGCACCGCGCCCCCCCATGGAGGACGCCAAGAAGGCATCCAGCCGCGACGAACTGGCCGCAGGCGCTCCCGGACAGGAAGCAGCAGTGGTGGTAGTGCGAAACGATTTCCGCAGCACCGTCTTCTGGAAACCAGACCTGATCACCGGCGACGACGGCACAGCGACGATCAAGTTCGTCTATCCCGATTCACTCACCTCCTGGCGGGCCACGGCCCGAGCGGTGACCAGTTCCACCCAGGTCGGCATGGCCACGGAAACCACGCGGACCAGGAAGCCGCTGATCGTGCGGCTGCAGGCGCCCCGCTTCTTCGTGGTGGGCGACCAGACCGTGGTCTCCGCGATCATCAACAACAACACCGATCACAAGCTCACGGTGACTCCCTCGCTGGATGCTTCCGGCCTCATCGTCACCGGACTGTTTGTCGATGGAAAGATGACGAAAGGAGAGGTCGCTCCACTGACCGTCGAGCCCGACGGCGAGGGACGCACCGATTGGGTCGTCACCGTGAAAGAACCTGGCGAAGCGCGGCTGCGGGTGGCCGCGAAATCGGAAGCGCTCAGCGACGCCATGGAGCGGACCTATCCGGTCGAAGACCACGGCATCGACAAACTCGTGGCCGTCTCCGGAAAAATGCGAGGCAGCGAGGCAACCATGACGCTGCATCTTCCTGCCGAGCGCCGCTCCACGATCATGACCGTGCAGGTGGCGCCAAGCATCGCCGTCACCATGCTCGACGCCCTCCCCTACCTCATCGACTATCCCTATGGCTGCACCGAGCAGACGATGTCGCGCTTTCTCCCCGCCGTCATCGTGGCCAGAACTCTCTCCGATCTCGGCATTCCTCGGGAGACGGTGGCGGCGCGTTTGTTCGGCGGCATCGAGCGAGGCCACGCCGCCCAGACCCATCCCGACGGAAAACGCGATCTGCAGCGGCTCGATGAGATGACCCGGGCCGGCCTGGCCCGACTCTACGACTTCCAGCACAGCGACGGCGGCTGGGGCTGGTGGAAGGACGGCGAGAGCGATCACCACATGACCGCCTACGTGGTGTGGGGACTGGCCCTGGCCCGCGACGCCGGAATCGATCTGCGGGTGGAGATGCTCGATCGCGGCATCGCCTACCTGCAGAAAGAACTGATCAAAGAGGAGCGCAACCCCGATCGCCAAGCCTGGATGCTCCACGCTCTGGCCGCCACGGCACGAGGCCGCGCTGCGGGCAAGTTCGAGCAGACCGCTCTCGACAATCTGTGGGAGAAGCGCGACCGTCTGAGCAACTACGGAATGGCTCTCCTGGCTCTGAGCACCCAGCAGTTCGGCCTGAAGGACCGCGCGCTCACGCTCTCCCGCAATCTGGAGAACGGCGCGGCCATCGATCGCGCGCCCGACTCGTCGCTGCTGGTCAAGGGCAGTGGTTCCGGCGACGAAACCGTGATGGCCACCGCTCACTGGGGCTCCAAAGGATCGTGGTGGCGGTGGTACGACAGCCCGGTGGAGTCGACGGCGCTGTCGTTGCGCGCGCTCACGGCGATCGACCCGAAGCATCGGCTCATCGAGCCATCGATGAACTGGCTGGTGAAGAACCGCCGCGGGGCGCAGTGGAACAACACGCGGGACACCGCCCTGGCCGTCCTGGCCCTCACCGATTATCTGCGCAGCAGTGGGGAGGCCCGCGGCGACCTGGAGTACGAAGTCAGCGTGAACGGTCAGCACATTGCCACAACG
>JBDSGC010000148.1:0-7455 GCA_039919215.1 Thermoanaerobaculia bacterium
AGCGGCCGCCTTCGCGGCCGCACTTGGAACGTTATCGGGTTTCCCCCGGCAGAGCCGGGGGCTGGTCTGTGAAGCGCGCCTTCGCGCGCATGAAGACCGCCTCCCCCGCGTACCGCGCCGCGGTCATGATCGCGGGCGGCAACAACGTGGCGCCCTCAGATCGACTGGCCGCTGGCTGGCGGATAGTCGTCGGCGCGGATGAGGATCTCGCGCGGCTTGGAGCCCTGCGGAGGGCCGAGGATGCCGTTGGCTTCCATGATCTCGATGAGGCGGGCGGCTCGTGAGTAGCCGAGTTTCAAGCGCCGCTGCAGATACGACGCGGAGGCCTGGCCGGTGGAGAGCACCACGCGGACGGCGTCGTCATACTTCGGATCGTCGAGGTATTCGATCCCGTCCACACCGCTCTTCTCCTCGACGATCCTGGTGATTTCCTCGAGGAACTTCGGCTCGCCCTGGTTCTTCTTGACGAACTCCACGATGTCGTTGATCTCTTTCTCCGAAACGTAGGCGCCATGAATCCGGCGGATCCGGGCCGTGCCTGGCGGAAGGAAGAGCATGTCGCCGTTGCCCAGCAGCTTCTCCGAACCTTGCGCATCGAGGATGGTCCGGGAGTCGATCTTCGAGGCAACCTGATAGGAGATGCGCGACGGGAAGTTGGCCTTGATCACGCCGGTGATGACATCGACGGAGGGCCGCTGCGTGGCGATGATCAGGTGGATGCCGACCGCGCGCGCCTTCTGGGCGATGCGGGTGATGGAGTCTTCGACGTCCTTGGAGGCCACCATCATCAGGTCGGCGAATTCGTCGATGATGATGACGATGTACGGCAGCGGCTCGGGAAT
This sequence comes from Thermoanaerobaculia bacterium, assembly GCA_039919215.1. Taxonomy (GTDB): domain Bacteria; phylum Acidobacteriota; class Thermoanaerobaculia; order Gp7-AA8; family Gp7-AA8; genus JBDSGC01. The sequence continues at coordinate 843 of JBDSGC010000148.1, forward strand.
CGGCGTGTCGTCCTCCGGCGAGACTTTGCGCGCGCGGCGGTGAGCGTCGGGGTCCTTGAGCAGGCCGTTGTACTGGTCGATGTTGCGCACGCCGCATTCCGCCAGGGTCCGGTAGCGGTTCTCCATCTCCTGCACCGCCCAGATCAGCGCATTGGACGCCAGCTTGGGGTCGGTCACGATGGGATGGAGCAGGTGCGGGATGTCCTCGTAGATCTTCAGCTCGACCATCTTGGGGTCGATCATCAGCATCTTCAGCTGCTTGGGTAGCGCTTTGTAGAGCAGTGAAACGATCATGGAGTTGAGGCCGACCGATTTGCCGGCCCCGGTGGCGCCGGCCACCAGAAGGTGAGGCATCCGCGCCAGATCGGTGACCACTGCGTCGCCGTGGATGTCTTTCCCCAGGGCCAGGGTGAGCATCGACGCCGAGGCCACGAAGGCATCGGTATCGATGATGTCGCGGAGGGTGATCAGCTCGCGCTTCTTGTTGGGGACTTCGATGCCCACCGTGGACGACCCGCTGATGCGTTCGATGCGGATCGATTCCGCTTTGAGGGCCAGCGCCAGGTCGTCGCCGAGGTTGACCACCTTGGCGTACTTCACACCGGCGGAAGGCTTGAACTCGAAGGTCGTGACCACCGGGCCGGGGTGATAAGCGGTGACTTCCCCTTCCACCGAGAACTCCTTGCAGCGGTCCTCGATCAGCCGGCCGACCTCGAGAAATTTCTTGTGGACCTCATCGTCGATCTGCCCCTGCTTGGGACCCTGAGTCAGCAGATCGACCGTCGGAAGCAGCTCGTGCAACGATCGCGAATCCCGCTTGGTGTCTCTCTGCTTGCGCACCACCGGGCGGGCCATGGCGGCCACCTCGACCGGTTTCGCGGTGGCCCGCGAAGGCAGCGTGCGGACCACAGGAACATCCGGATGCAGAGGATCCTCAAACTCATCGAAGAATCCGTCGTCGATGGGCTGGGGAGCGGGCGGAGCGACTGGTCGCGTGCGTGGTGGGGCCTGCGTGAGCTTCTCTGCCGGTACGGCGTAGAGCGCGAATGGGTCAGGCGTTTCCTGCTGCGACAAGGCTTCGGCCGCTTTGCGCAGGTCCGCTTTCGTCACCTTGCGAATCTGGAAACGGCCGGCACCGCTGACCTCACGGACCACGGGACCCTGAAATCGGACTGGACCCTCTTCATCTACCGTCGCCCCCGATGCATCCACCAGCCGCAATCCCGGCACATCCTTCTCCAGGTGTTTGCGGACCAGCATCACCTTCATCTTGTCTTTGCGCCGGCGTTCGGTGGAACGAGCCCATTGAAGAGAAATGGTGCGCCCCGCTTCGCTGAGTTGACGATGGATGGCCATCACCACGGCGGCCATGCTGATGCGGGTGGCCAGCAACAATCCGATCAGGAGAACGGTGAGCAGAACGATGGCCGCACCGGTGGCGTTGAGATTCGCCGAGGCCACGCGGTTGAGCTCCTGGCCGAGGTATCCACCGCTGGGGATCAGCGCCCCGCGCACCCAGACCTTGCCGAGGATCAGATCCAGCAGCGGAGGAAACGAGAGGACCAGGATGATGAAGCCGATCAGTTTGGTCTGGAGATACTCGAGGTCTTTGTTCCAGAACCGGTTCCAGCCGAGCAGCAGCAGCGTCGATGGAAAGAGCAGGCTGGCGAACCCGAAGAATCCGACGAAGATCCAGGCCACGGTAGCGCCGTAATAGCCAATGGCATTGGCAATCAGGCTGTTCGTCGAGGTGTAGAAGGCGGAGGAGTCGTTGGGGTGATACGTGAGGAGAGCGGCAGAAAGGCTGATGCCGATCGCGGTGACAACAATCCCGATCAGCTCCCCGCCCCGCCTGCTCTTCGCTAGTTCCAATAGCTCCATCACACCCAACCCACCCGCATCGAATGGTAACAGAAAGGGCGGGAGCGAAGTGTCGTGAGGCGATGAAGCACAGATTGTGCGGCGCCGGACGCCGCCGGACGTCGGAAGGGCCACCGCATCGGGGCCATCGAAATTCAGCGCAGATGCGGGTCCAGGATGCCCCGCAGCGCCTGCCGCGCACGGTGCAGCCGGATCTTGACGGCATTCGGTGTGACCCCCAGCACCTCGGCCGCCTCTTCCGTGGAAAGCTCCTCGAGATCGCGAAGAACCAGGACCACGCGATAGGTCTCCGGCAAGCGATCGATGCTCTCGCGCACCAGCGTCCGGAGCTCCGCCCGCTCGATCATGGAGTCGGCTCCCTCGGGCCAGGCGCCGGCCGGATCGGCCTGATGTCCGTCTTCGAGAAATCGCGGAAGGTACTTCTCGATGTCTTCTTCCGGGTGCCGCCGCTGCGAGCGCAACTTCATGAGCGACCGGTTGATGACGATGCGGTGCAGCCAGGTCGAGAGCTGCGCATTCGCCTCGAAGGTGTCGATCGACTTGAAGACCGAGACGAAGGAATCCTGCAGCGCGTCGCGGGCGTCCTCTTCCGATCGCAGGAAGCGGCGCGCGGTCCTCAACAGGGTCGGGCTGTAGGTCCGTACCAGTGCCTCGAACGCATCGCCATCGCCAGCTCGCAGGCGGACCACGAGCTCGGCTTCGTTGATGCTGGCTGATTGGTTCGGCGGTCCCACGTGTGTGCCCTGTCTACGGCTGGCGACGGCCGGCCGGATTCCACAAGGTTGTCACGAATCATCGGACAGTGGCTGCGCCGAATCAAAAATCGCGCGGTTCCTCGCCGACCTCGACCCCTCACCCGGCGGGAAAGGGCGCCGTCAACGATGAGCTGGGACCGGATAGGAGGAAAGGATCAACTGTTCAGGTCGAACCTGAGTTTTCAGGGACTTCTCCCGCGCGGAGAGGGTCCGCGAAACGGTGGTGATCGGCACTCTTCAGATCGTGCGAAACCGGCTGCTCAATCGCGCAGCTGCGAGACGATCCTTTGAATGACTTCCTCGGGGAGAGCTTCCCGTCCGCACTCGACCTCCGCCAGCAGACGGACCAGCTGCGCGGTGTCGTGGTAGCTGATGAGGTAGGCCCGGCAACTGGAAACACAGCGTGCCAGATGCCGGAGCATCGATTGCCGGAGCTCCGCCCGGTCTGCCTCACCTGCCCATTCTTCGAACATCTGCACCGCCTCCGCCTGCTCCAGCAAGGTCGCCCCCATCGTACGGACGGAAGCGGTCAACACTGCGAGCTCGCCAGCATCGAGCTCGGCCAGGAGCTCGATGAGCCTGCGACATGTGATGAGAGGTAGGGGCATGTTGGGTATCGAGATGGGCATCGAGATGGAATCGATCAGGGCTGCGCGGGTCGTGCGGAGTCGGCTGCGTAAATCGCGAAGGTCGAGGAATCCTGGATGAAGGCGGCCACTCCCAGATGGCCACTGCGCCATGCGGTCTGCAACGGAATACGGACGGTGGTCTTGCCCTCGCCCGATCCGCCGCGAACTTTCAAGACCGGCGATTGCCAGCGAACGATGGTGTCGTTGTTCAGGCGGTGGCCGGCCAGCTCGCCGCGGGGAACGGCGGTCGTCGCATCGTTCTCGAACAGCGCGAGCTGCACCTCCGCATTCCGGCCCGCAGCTTCTGCCGCATCGAGAGTGGCGCGCAGATCGACCACTAGCTGAGTCCCCTCCACATGCACCCGATCGAGGGTGACCACGCCGCGATCCGCCTGTTGCAGCTGCCTGGCGATCTCGCGCCGCACCCTGCCCTCGTCGGAGCCGACCATCTGCGCCGTTCCGTTGATCACCAGCTGCGGCGTGTACACCTGCGAGGAGCGCATGACCCGCGCGTACTCGTTCTGGCGCCGGGACCAGGCCGCGGAAGAGAAGGGATCCGACCATCCGAGGTGATTCCAGTAGTCGACATGATAGGCAAGAGGGATGACCGTTCCCGCGGCCTGCTGCTCACGGGTCAACGTGCTGAGCAGCCGATCCGCGGGCGGGCAGCTGGAACAGCCCTGCGAGGTGAATAGCTCCAAAATTACCGTGGACTTTTTCCCATCCGCTCGAGGGGAGGGAGTGCGTACAGGTGCGGCGACGATCGCCGCGGTAGAGATGGCCACCATGCAGACGATGGCAGCGGCGAGAATCGAAGGTTTTCTCATTGGTATCCTCAGTGCGCCGGAGCGCTTCCCCAGATCTGCGCCAGTCGCCGATCGCGGCCACAGTTGGCCCGATAGAACTTGTAGCGGATCGGATTCTTCTTGTAGTAGTCCTGGTGATAGTCCTCGGCCGGATAGAAGACCGCGGCGGGCAGGATGTCGGTGTAATTCTTCATCTTCTTCTGCAGCCCGGCTTTCGAAGCCTCAGCGATGCGCTTCTGCTCGGCGTCGTGGTAGAAAATCCCGGTCCGGTATTGCCCGCCAAAGTCGCAGAACTGCCCTGCGTCGTTGGTGGGATCGACGTTGTGCCAGAAGACGTCCACCAGTTGTCCGTAGCTCACCTGACGCGGGTCATAAAGTACTTCGACCGACTCTTTGTGCCCCGTTCCGCCTGCCGATACCTCTTCGTAGGTCGGATTGAGTTTGGACCCGCCGGTATAGCCGGAGGTCACGGAGATGACGCCTTTGAGCCGCTCGAAGGGCGGCTCCATGCACCAGAAGCAGCCGCCGGCGAAGGTCGCTTTGGCCAGACCGGGAGCGTGTGGCTGCGTAGTCGTCTGCGCAGCGCGGACGGAGCTCAGCCCCAGCACTGCCAGCGCGACGGTGAGAAACATGACGATCAGACGTTTGGACATGACGGCTCCTTGGCTGAGAAGCGTCCGATGATCAGGATTCGCTCTCACCTTTCTAGATGCCGGGACGTCGCTGCGGTTTCAAGAATGGACAGCTGGCCTGGAACACAGATCAGGAGTGTGAGTGCCACACCAGCCCTCAGATCGGCAGCGTGCTACTCCGTGGTGGCTCGTGAGCACGCGCTGCTACCGGGTCCGCCGTTGGCGAGAGGAGTGCACACCCCGTGGCGATGGCGGAGCAGACCAGGCGCACCCTGCGCGACACGCTGGCGCTGGAGAAGAACATCGTGGTGGTGTCGGGCGCCACCATGCTGCTGTCGCTGGGCGAACATCTCTGGCGGCGATTCCTTCCGAAATATCTTGAGGCCCTGGGCGCCCCCATCCGCGCCATCGGACTGTTCGGCAGCTTCGAAGATCTTCTCGATGGCGTCTACCAGTATCCCGGTGGATGGCTGGGCGATCGCATGGGCCGGCGGGCGGCGCTCATGCTGTTCGTGGCCCTGGCCACCGCCGGCTACGCCATCTACGCGTTCGCTCCCGGATGGCCGTGGCTGTTCGTGGGGATCCTCTTCGTTTCGGCGTGGTTCAGCATGGCCAGCCCTGCGCTGTTCGCCGTGGTGGGCGACGCACTCCCGAAAGAAAAACGAGCCATGGGCTTCACCGTCCAGTCGATCCTCAAGCGGGTGCCGATGGCCATCGCCCCCATCCTGGGCGGGCTGTTCATCGCTCGTCACGGGCTGGTCCCCGGAATGCGGTGGATGCTGCTGGCGACCGTAGTCCTCGGCGTGCTCACGCTGATCACTCTGCGGTTCGTGAACATTCCCCGCATCGAGGGCAAGGCCACCAACATGCGCGGCGTGTGGCGATCGCTCCCCTCGCCGCTCCGCTGGCTGCTGCTGGCCGACGTCTTCATCCGCACCTGCGACGGCCTGGTGGACGTCTTTCTGGTGATCTACGCGACGACCATCGTGGGGATCTCCGCGCCGCGCTACGGAGTGCTCATCGCCATCCAGATGGTGACCACCATCGTGATCTCCATTCCGGCCGCACAGATCGCCGGGAAGATCGGCAAGAAGCCCTTCGTCATCGCCACGTTCGTGGCCTTCGCGCTGTTCCCGCTGGCGGTGGTCTCGGCGCACAGCTTCGGAATGCTGGTGATCGCATTCGTCATCGGAGGCTTGCGGGAGATCGGGGAGCCCTCACGAAAGGCGCTGATCGTCGACTTCGCGGAAGCCTCGCTGCGCGCCCGGGTGATCGGTCTCTACTACTTCATCCGCAGCATCGCCATCGCTCCCGCCGCATTCCTGGGCGGCCTGCTGTGGGAGCGGAAGCCGGCCTATCCTTTTCTTCTGGCCTTCGCCATCGGAGTGGCCGGATGCCTGCTGTTCAGTGTCACGGTGAAGGAAGAGCACGCCGGGTAGAGATGGCGCAACGCAAGGCGCTCGCAGGCGCGCCACACACCTCACGAGCAGAAATCGATGCACACCCAGACCCACCCGTCGCGGACCTCTGCCGGCAATGCTTTTTCCGAGGACACCCCGGGCGATTTCTCCGTCAGGTCGAAGACTTCGGCGCCATCGCCTTTGCGAAGCACCTTCAGCCTGGTTCCGCCAGTTTCGAAAATGGAGTGCCCGCCGTCGGCGATCGCCGCGAGCTCGGCGATCTTCCGGTACTGACGTTCGTAAAGGCTGCTCATGGGAGCGCGATTCTACATTCGTTCGAATGAGCACTGCGCTGTCGGGGGGATCGGATGAACCGTTCATGAACCTGATCAACGCCTTTCATTCATGCGGCGGGGATGCAATGCCCGAAACCGGCGGACGGTTTGGGATCGCGAACCGAATGCACAGGTTTCGATTCACGCCGCTCGAAAAGGAGACACGAACATGAAT
>JBDSGC010000149.1:0-8458 GCA_039919215.1 Thermoanaerobaculia bacterium
TGATCGTCCTTGCGGGCGGGGGTTGGTTCCTGCTGCACCAGAAGCAGTCTGCCACCGCGGTGCCAGCACCTGTCGCTTCTTCGACCGCCAGCGTCACCACCACTGCCGCACTGGGAACGGCTCCCATCCCTTCAGGCCAGGGCGTTCTGTTGTTGTCTGCGTCACCCTGGGGCGAGCTTGAGGGCATCGTCAATGAGAAGAACCAGAAATCAGTGGATCTGAGCGAGGAGAAACGATCGACTCCGACGCGCGTCGACCTCGACCCAGGCACCTACAAGGTCACGATGAAGGGTCCTGACGGTCGTCCCAAGACCTTCGATGTCCAGATCAGTCAGGGAAAGCGGGAAGCCCACCACGAAAACCTCGGCGGCGTGGACATCTCCACGATCGAGAAGGAAATGTCGAACCAATGAAACGGACCCGAGACTTCTTCCTGATCCTGGTTGCCGTCGCCGTCAGCGCTGGTGTGGCCCAGGCGTCCTGGTACGACGATTACGATGCCGGACTTGATGCTGTTCGCAAGGGGCAGTGGCAGGTCGTCGTGCAGAAGATGACCGCGGCGATCAATGGCCACGGAACAGAAAACGACAAGACGCGAACCTACTCGACGATCTTCATCAACTACCACCCCTACTACTATCGCGGCGTGGCCTACCTCAATCTCGGGAAGTACGAGCAGGCCGTGAACGACCTGGAAAAGACCAGCGGCCCTGGCGAGGAAAACCTGGGTTCCGTCGAGACGCTCATGCAGCGCGTGAAATCAAAAATGTCGGCATCATCGCCCGAGCCCCAGCCGGCTCCGCCCATCCCTGCACCGCAACCACGTCCGACACCGGTTCCGCTCCCGGCTCCGGTCCAACCGGCCGGTCCCTCCATCGATCCAGGCCTTAAGCAACAGGTTGCCAGCGCGATCACAGGAGCGAACGCCAGTCTGGCCAACGCCCGGAACCGCCGGGCCAGCAGCTCGCCTCAATACCAACAGGCCATGCAGGCTCTGGTCGAGGCCAACCAGCGATCGGGCAACGCGCGATCGAACGAGGATCTCAACGCCGCGCTCGCCCTGGCCAGGAACGCGGTGCTTTTCGCGGACTCGGCCACCGCACCGAACATGCCGGCACCTCCGGTCGCTCCCGTTCCCACCCGTCCAGCGGCGGCGAGCGCCGTGGTTCTGGCCGATACCGCCAGACGTTTACGGCCGGCGCTCGACAGTTACTTCCGAGGAGACTTCGACGAATCGGAGCGGGCGTTCCAGCGCATCTCCGAAGACATGCCACGCAATGGATGGGTTTACGCCTTCCTCGGGGCGTCCCAGTACTCCCGATGGGCCTTTGAGGCGGATGAGCGCTTCAGGACGGCGGCGATGGAGTCCTTCCGCAAGGCCCGGCAATTCGGTCGCTTCAAGGATGGCTTGCCGGAAAAGTACTTTTCACGCCGGATCCGTGCGGCATTCCAGACTGCCGTGAAGTAGGGAAGTGAAAAACTGCGGCGAGGAATCCGGGACGCGGAGCGTCGCCAGATCCCTCGCCTGCGGGATCACCAGAGCGTCAGAGGCTCGAAGGGTCGTCGTCGAAACGACCGCTGGGGTTGTTCTTCCACGACGGCTGAGACGACGACTGCGAGGAATCACTGCTGCTGCTGTGGCTCGATCCGCCGGGCAGCACGTTCTGCACGGCATGACCGAAGTCGGTGGCCTTCTCCTTCACCTGCTCCACCACTCGGCTGATCACGCTTCCAGTGGGACGCGAAACCGGCTGCGGGCTCGGGGTCGAGCGCGCGGGGCTGGGGCGCGAGGATGCGGTGCGCAGCGGGGTGGGGCGAACCGCGGCGGTGCGCTTGGCCGTGGAGCGTTTCGGGGCGGACCGGCGCGGAGCGGTACGTTTCGCGGCGCGAGGGGCTGCTGCCTTTCGGGCCACGGGACGGCGCTTCGCGGTGCTGCGCGTCGCCTTGGCGCTCTTGCGGGCAGTCGATCGCTTCGCAGTCGCTCCACGCTTTGCCGTGGACTTGCGCGCGGTGCTGCGTTTTGCCGCGGCCGGACGACGGGACGCCTTCCTGGAGGCCTTGCGGGCGGGAGCGCGCTTGGAGGACTTCTTTGCCGGCTTTCTGGCGGCGGAGGACTTCTTCGCGGACTTCTTCGAGGACTTCTTCGCGGGCCTGGACGACTTCGTTGCCTTACGACCGGAGGATTTCTTCGAGGACTTCTTGGACGATTTCCTGGACGCTGCCATTCGGTTTCTCCTTTTCAAAACTTACAGGGGGAAGATCGAAATTTTCGCAAGAGAGCGGCGCAGCGTGGCAGCTGCGTTGCACAAACTTGAATGTAGACCAACATGTCTCGAATGTCACGTATGGGACGCCACTGGTACGTCCCCATCGCATGCATCGTGTTTCTGATGATGCAGATTTACTGCCTCGATCTGCTGCTTCTCAATCGGCGGCTGACGCGCGAGCTCGTTCGGCACACCTGGCGCAAGCCCACGGTGCTGCTGTCCGCGGCGCGGTCGAAGCCGTTCGTCATCGCCACGTTGTACGGGTTGGACTGGCGTGGAACGCCGCCGGTCTCCTTGACGTCGATCCCCTCCTTCATCCCCGGAGCGTTCATGGCCGCCGAGGATGTGCGCTTCCGCCATCACATCGGAATCGATCCCATCGGCATTGCCCGGGCCATCATCACGGACATCCGCGCTGGTGGCCTGGCCCAGGGCGGGAGCACCATCGATCAGCAGATCATCAAAGGACGGTTCCTTTCGCAGGAGCGCACCTGGCGCCGCAAGCTGGTGGAGATTCCGCTGGCGATCCTTCTGGACGCCAGGCTGACCAAGGACGAGATCCTGGAGATCTACCTCAACGACGTCTACTTCGGACACCAGAACGGCAAGCCAGTGCTGGGCATCGAAGAGGCTGCGCGCCTCTATTTCAACAAGCGCCCTCGGGACATGCGTGTGGACGAGGTGGCTCTCCTGGCGAGCATCGTGCGGGCCCCGAATCGGGACACTCCCGGGAAGCGTCCCGAGGTCATCCGAGGGCGGCGCGACGCGGTGCTGGCCATCATGCGTACGCACCGCTGGATCAGCGACGAGCAGTACCGCACTGCAGTCTCCCACGCGGTGGAGTTCCGTGGCGGGAGTCTGCCCTCTTCACCGTTCCCGTTTTATCTCCGGGCTCTCCGCCGCGACCTCGTTCAAGAGATCGGGGTGCGATCCGTCATCGAGGGCGGTTTGACCATCACCTGCGAGATGGATCCGGACGCCCAACGAAATGCCGAGCGCGTGGCCCATCGCAGTCCGGCGCAGCTGCAGTCGCGCTTTTCCTGGATCCGCGAGCAAGCCCGCCACGAGCCGCTGCAGGTAGCCATCCTCTCGATCGATCCTCGAAACGGAGGAGTCCGGGCGCTGGTCGGTGGTAGCGATTGGGACGTTTCGCCGTTCGACCGCACCTCCGCCATGCGCCGGCAGCCGGGATCGGCGTTCAAGACCTTCGCCTACCTCGCCGCGATCGCTTCGAAGAAAGTGACGCCCGCTTCGCTCCTCCTTGATGCGCCGCTGGAGATCGCCGTGGAGGGCGAGAAGCTGCCCTGGTCCCCGCACAACTACGACGAGCGCTATCGAGGCCGGGTGACGCTGCGGGAGGCCTTCGAGAAATCGTTGAATGTGCCGACCGTGCGCATGACCGAAGACATCGGTTTGAGCCGCGTCATCGATGTGGCCGGAAAATTCGGATTCGAGGAGACGTTCCGCCACATTCCCGCACTGCCGTTGGGGGTGACCGAAGTAACCATGCGGGAGCTCACCGCGGCATACACCGCTTTTCCGAGCCTCGGCCTGCGCAGTGAGCCGTTCCTGATTCGGGAGATCCGCGACTCGCGTGGGGATTCTCTTTTTGCCTTTGAACCGAAGTCGAAGCGGGTGGCAGCTGCTGACACGACCTATGTCATGCATTCGTTGTTGCGCGGCGTCGTCCAGCGCGGCACCGCCGCGCGATTGAAGCGCTACGGACTGGGAGGGGTGGCCGGGAAGACGGGCACCACCAATGATTATCGCGACGCCTGGTTTGTCGGCTATACGCCCGATATGGTCACCAGCGTGTGGGTCGGTTTCGATCATGGAGCGCCGCTCCGGCTGTCCTCGGGCGAGGCGGCCATTCCCATCTGGGGCGCGTACATGAGCTCCATTCCGCATCTCCGCACCGAGATCAAACCACCGGCCGGAGTGACCTTTCGGGACGTGGATCCGGAGACCGGCATGGTCTGGGACGAAGGCTGCCCCGGCCCGTGGCGCGAGGTCTTTCTAGAAGGGACAGCGCCAACCCAACACTGTCCACGCGGGTTCCTTGGCGGAATCGTGCGCAGAGTTTTCTTCGACCGCGATCATTTCGACGAACCGGCGGCGATCACGTTTGATCAGTTCCGTCGGTGGGCCGCGCAGGTGGACCACGATCGCCAGCAGGTGGAGGGCGCCATCGATCGCCTGAAGCGGATCTTCGGGCGGTAAGGGAGATAGGAAATGTCCTTTGCTCTGTACCTCGCCGCCGTTCTGGCCGTCGCTGTCGGTCTGGCTCACTCCATCCTCGGAGAGCGCTACATCCTGATCCGGCTCTTTCGACGGGACGATCTGCCGAAGCTTCTCGGCGGAACCGAGTTCACGACCCGCACACTTCGTTTCGCCTGGCACATCACCACGATTGCATGGTGGGGTTTTGCAGCCATTCTGGTTCAACTGGCAGAGCGCTCCGTTTCCCTGCGAAGCATCGCCCTCGTCGTGGGGACTACGTTCGGCGTGACGGCCGTGATCACCCTGGCAGCCTCTCGAGGGCGCCACCTCGCGTGGGTTGTCTTTCTCGTCATCGGCGGAACAGCGCTCTACGCTGCGGCGAGCTGGTAAATAGTTTGGGAGTCGCCAATCGCACCTCACCCTCGTCGAACAACAGCGGAAGTCGAGGGTGAGCTCGAAATGGAAGTCATCCGCACGTGTGGAGCGGCCGTCCCCGGCCGCAAGTCGGTCCGGAACGCCCCTCTCATTTGACACCCCCCGCTCGCGCGCCTACATTGAACGCCGCTGGAGTGATTTGGGGCCGCTTGCAACCAGCCTAAAAAAAGCTAAATTGCCGCCACGATCGATGTCGTCTTCGACCGGCCCCACGACTGACGTGGGGCCTTTTTGTTGGATCGCAGCCATCAGGATTGCTGCGAGGGAGTCGAGGATCTCATGCAGGATTTCATCAACGCCATCGCCGACGAGCATGTCTACCTGTTCGACGGGGCGATGGGCACCATGCTCTATTCGAAGGGCGTCTTCATCAACAAGTGTTACGACGAGCTCAATCTCCGCAACCCGGAGATCGTGCTCGAGGTCCACAAGCAGTACGTGCGGGCCGGCGCTGAGATCCTGGAGACGAACACGTACGGAGCGAATCGGGTCAAGCTCCGGAGCTTCGGGATCGAAGACGAGCTGCGAGCCATCAACGCGAAAGCCGTGGAGATCGCCCGCCAGGCAGCCGGAGACTCCGCCTACGTAGCCGGTGCCATCGGTCCGCTGGGCATTCGCATCGAGCCGTACGGGCCCACCGGTCTGGACGAGGCCAGGGAGTACTTCCGGGAGCAGGCCGAAGCGCTGCGCGACGCCGGCGTCGACCTGTTCGTTCTGGAGACGATGTCCAACATCGCCGAGATCGAGCAGGCCCTCATCGCCATCCGGGATATCTGCTCGCTGCCCGTGGTGGCGCAGATGACCATCGGCAACGATAGCCAGACGATTTACGGAGACACACCCCGGACCATCGCCCAGCGACTCGATGCTGCAGGCGCTGACGTGATCGGGCTCAATTGCTCAGTTGGGCCGGACGTCATGCTCGATGCCATCGAGGAGATGACGGCGGTCACCGCTCGGAAGATCTCCGCACAGGCCAATGCCGGGCTTCCGCGCGAGGTGAACGGGCGGCAGATGTACATGGCCTCGCCTGACTACATGGCCAAGTACGCCAAGCGCCTCATTCACAAGGGCGTAAAGTTTCTGGGTGGGTGTTGTGGAACCACGCCCGAGCACATCAAGGTCATGGCCGATGCGGTCAGGCCGCTGTCCCCGCGACGGGCCTTCGTGATCATCGAACAGGATCCGGCAAAGGCGCGGGATGCCGGCCGTGAGCCGATCGCCATGGAGAAGCGATCGAACTGGGGTCGCAAAATCGCCAGTGGCGAATTCGTCACCACCATCGAGATCACGCCGCCGAAGGGACCGAATCCTGAGGCCATGATCACCGCGGTCGAGTCGATCAAAAAGGCCGGAGTCGATGCCGTGAATGTTCCCGACGGTCCTCGTGCGCAGAACCGGATGGGCGCCATTGCCGTCGCCGTGCTGCTCCAGCAGCGCGTAGGCATCGAGCCGGTACTGCATTACTGCTGTCGTGATCGCAACCTTCTGGGCATGCATTCCGACCTCCTCGGATGCGCGGCGCTCGGCTTGAGAAATCTGCTCCTCATCACCGGTGACCCCCCGAAGATGGGGCCGTATCCCGATGCCACCGCGGTCTTCGACATCGACTCCATCGGTCTGACGAACATGGTCCATCTGATGAACCGCGGGCTCGATCTGGGGGGAAATCCGTTCGGAGAATCGACCGCCTTCACCATCGGAGTGGGCGTCAATCCGGGTCACCTCGATCTCGACTACGAGCTGAAGCGACTGGACTGGAAGGTCAAGGCCGGCGCCGAATACGCGATCACCCAGCCGGTCTTCGACGTCGCCGTGCTGGAACAGTTCCTCGATCGCATCGGGCCGATGAAGCTCCCGGTGGTCGCCGGGATCTGGCCTCTGCTCTCGTATCGGAACGCCCAGTTCATGAACAACGAGGTTCCCGGCGTTTCGGTGACCGAGGAAGTGATGGAACGGATGCGCATCGCCAGCGAGAAGAGTAAGGAGCACGGTCTGCGGGAAGGGGTGGCCATCGCGCGCGAGACGCTGGAGCGGGTGCGCGGCCGGGTGGCCGGCGTGCAGGTTTCTGCGCCTCTGGGCCGGGTGGACCTGGCACTTCAGGTGTTTGAAGGCCTGTTAGAGACCAGGGCTTCAGTCGGGGCCTGAAGCCGCGATTTCCGCGTGGCGCTCAGTCAGCGTGAGGGCTGATTCCGCGTCGTCGTTCGATCACCGCAACGGAGACATCGTCCTCCAGCGGTCGGCCGCCGGTAAAGCGCTGCCACTCCTCGACGATGTTCGAGACCATGGCGGAGGCCGTGGCGGAAGGTTCCCAGCCGGCGATGGCGTCGACGAAGGAATCGTCGAAGTCGCGGTCATGCGCGTCGCGGGCTTCGGTCAAGCCGTCGGAGTGGAACAGCAGCCGCTCGCCAGGCTGAAGACTTCCCTGAAGCTCCGGCCACTCCATCGGCTGCTTCACGCCGAGGGGGTACGAACCCTTCCCGATGCGCTCCACCACCTTTCCGTCGCGCCCGACCCGAACGATCTGCGGATGGCCGGCCACAGCAGCGCGGAAGGTTCCGTCCTCTTCGAACAGCACGAAACAGCAGGAGAAGAACGAACGAGGTCCTCCGGTGCGGCAGAGGATCCGGTTGAGACTTCCGACGATCGCCGCGGGCGAGGGGTCGACGTCCAGCTGCGTCCGGAACGCGGCATGAGCCACGGCCATCACCAGCCCTGCGGCCATTCCATGCCCCGACGCGTCTCCAAAAAGCACTCCCAACCGTCCGTCCGGCAGCGGAACGAAATCGTAGATGTCGCCGCCCACCGTGTTGGCGATGCGGTTGTGGGCGGCAATGGCGTACTGCGCTGTCTGCGCTGGGTGGGCGGGGATCAGATCCGACTGGAGATCGCGGGCCAGCTCCAGTTCGTCGCGATATTTGATCTTGTCGATGAGCTCCATCGCCAGCAGCAGCGTCATGATCATGAAGGTCGCCGTGATCTCCACGAAAGGCCAGAGCGGGGCGTCTTCGATCCTGCCGAAAATTGTGACCAGGCAGGTGAAGAACCAGAGGAACGAGACCACGAACAGAACGCGTCGGTGGGGTGCCAGGCGTTTGGCCAGGCCGTGAAGCATGGCGCTGCGCGATCGCACGAACCGGCGGAGCCGCCGTGGATCTCTTTCGATCGCCGCACTGTGATCGGCGATCAGGATCCTTCTCGTCTCCGGCCACTCAAACGCGTAGAGATTCGTCACATCGCTCTTTTTGAGAGAGGTGATCGTGCTCTTTCCGAGATCGACCCAGTCACGGAGCCGCGCCATTCAAGGCGATTGTACGAGGAAGGGAGCGGGAAGTTCCCGCTGCGTGAAATGCGCAGAAGAGTCAGGGTTTCGCGGACGCCGGAGGCCTGGTCGGCCGGTGCGGTTCCGACGATTTCATCGCCGGCTTACGCCCCGGTTTTCCCTTGATGCGATCAGCAGGGCCGCGCGCTTTGGATCGCGAAACAGGGGTCGCCGGCGGTCCCGAAGGCTTCGGAGCCGGGTGTTTGCGCACCAC
>JBDSGC010000150.1:0-5592 GCA_039919215.1 Thermoanaerobaculia bacterium
AGCCCGTTCGTTTTCCGGTTCTCGTCTGCAGCAGATAGAGCTTCCCCGACTGGATGGTGAACTCGATGTCCTGCATGTCGCGGTAATGACCTTCGAGCTTGCGATAGACATCCTCGAGCTGCCCGTAGACCGCCGGCATCGTCTCCTCGAGCGACTTCTCGCCGGCAACCACCTGCGCTTTGGAGATGGGCAGCGGCGTGCGGATGCCTGCGACGACATCTTCGCCCTGCGCGTTCGCCAGGTACTCGCAGAAGAACACATGCTCGCCCGTCGCCGGGTTGCGGGTAAAGGCCACGCCGGTCGCGCAGTCGTTGCCCATGTTGCCGAAGACCATCGACTGGACATTGACCGCGGTGCCCCAGCTGTCCGGAATGCCATTCAGCTTGCGGTAGGTGATGGCGCGGTCGTTGTTCCAGGAGAGAAAAACCGCTCCGATGGCGCCCCACAATTGATCCTGCACGTCCTGCGGAAAGTCCGCGCCGCTCTCCTTTTTGACGATCCCTTTGTAGGTATCCAGCAGCGTGCGCAGCGCACTGGCGGGGATCTCCGCGTCACTCTGGACGCCCGCGGCCTCGCGGACCGCCACCAGTTCGTGCTCGAACTTTGCCTTCTCGATCTCCAGCACCACGTCGGAGTACATCTGGATGAAGCGGCGGTAGGAGTCGAAGGCGAAGCGCTCATCGTTGGAGGACTTCGCCAGGCCCTGCACGGTTTCGTCGTTGAGTCCGAGGTTGAGGATGGTGTCCATCATGCCGGGCATGGAGGCGCGGGCGCCGGAACGCACGGAGACCAGCAACGGTTTGGAGGGATCGCCAAACGCGCGGCCCACCGACTTCTCCACCTTGGCCAGGCTGCTGGCGACGGAGGCTTTCAACTCCTGCGGAAAGGTCCGGTCGTGATCATAGAACCAGGTGCAGACGTCCGTGGAGATGGTGAATCCCGGCGGGACGGGCACACCGAGGTTGGTCATCTCCGCAAGGCCCGCACCCTTGCCGCCGAGGATTTCCTTCATCTTGGCGTTGCCTTCGGCGTGACCATCTCCGAAGTCGTAGACGTATTTGCTCATCGGATCCTCGGGTTCCACGGCGGTGCGCAGCGCCGCGCGATTATCGCCGAATCTCGACGTCGATGCTGCTGTAGATCACACGCATCGCTTCGGTGTTCGGATCCTGCCGCGGAGTGGCGCTTCCCGCTGCGATGAAGGAAACACCAGCGAGGTCGACGCCTTCGGACGTCAGCGCCGCGCGGACGGACTCCAGCTCGCGCGCCGCACGGTCGTGGTTTGCCTGCGGCGTCTTCTCCCGAAATTCGTGGGCGACGATCTGTGCACGGCCCTTCGCAGCCTTCAGCAGCCGGACCACAGTGGCCAGCGACTCACGGCTCCTCTCCCGATCCAGCGTGCCGTCCTCGCCAAACTGCAATCCGAACGCGGAGTAACGTCCGACACGATGCAGCAGCCGGAGGGGAACGTCGAAGGAAGGCCGTGGAGATGCGCACGGCACGCGCTCCCCAAACCAGGAGTCGGCGTAAAACATCGGGATGGCTTCTTCATGCCACGACAGTCCACTGAGGTGCTTTCCATCGGGGGCCACCGTCACGATGGCCAGCCCGTAGTCGTTGCCGCGCGTCCAGACCAGGCGAACGGTGCGCTCGTCCACGCCGCCGTTCAGCTCCAACGACGGTTTGCCCATGGCCAGGTTGCCGACGACCAGCGAGCCGTTGATGGCGAAGTGCGCGGCCAGTCCGTTGATGTCCCAGCAGCCTTCGATCGAGCCGATTCGGGGCGGCTCCAGCTCCGCTCCCTTCGCCAGAATGGAGTGCAGGCGAACGTCGCGTTCCGGCCGCGGACTGTCGACCATGGTCACCCGCAGGTGCCGCGCCTCCGTCTTCGGGACCGTCCACCATTGCGCTTCATTCGAATCGGCACTCTCTACCGTTGTTAGAGGCTGCCACAGCGCACCGTCGAGGGACGTCTCGAAGCGGACGTGCTTCGCCGTGAAGTCTCCCCCTTTCGTGGTGCGGATCCCCACGCGCTCCATGCGTGTACGCGCCGGGAAGGCCACCGTGAGCCATTGCGGAAGGTCGTGAGGTGGCGTCATCCAGAAGGACCCTGGATTCTGATCGAGGGCAAGCATCGCCGAGACGGGACCAAATGCTTCTCCGCTCCGTCCGGTGATGGTGGTACCTCGAGTGAGTCCAATGATGCTGGATCGTTCATCCGATTCGTCGAGGGGGCGGGTATCCACTGCCACCGGATTGAAAGGGACCGTCTCGCGGACCTGCTCCTGCCGGCCGCACCCGAGCAACGCCACCAGCGCGGCAGTCAGGCTGCGCCGGAGCCACCGGCTGCGATGACGGCTTGAGCCTGCGCATCGATCGTCGCTGGACCTGTTTCCGGCGCGCGATCTCTCAGCACTCACGGCCGGTACTCGCTCCGGTCGACGACAATCTTCGTGACGTCGCCGATCCTGCCGACAGCGCTACCGATCATGCGGAGCAGCGACATGCGGTTCGCGCGCACCGCGGGATCGTCAACCATGACCATCACTTCCTTGAAAAAGGCCTGCAGCTCCGGCGCGAGGCCGGCGAAGGATTCCAGCGCCCGCCGGTAGTCTCGTTCGCCGATCATCTCTTCGATCTGTTCGACCGCAAGCGTGGCCACACCGTGGAGCCTTCGCTCAGTGTCGTTCTCGAGCTTCGCCGGATCGACCGTCGTCGCTTCGTGACCGGTCACGATGTTGGCGATCCGCCGCGCGGAGTCGAGCACGGAAAGGAAGTTCGGTTCGTTCCGCATGGCTTTGAGCGCGGTGATGCGATCCACGAGATCGGTGAGGGAAGGCGCCCATCCGGCCTCCATGGCCGCGGCGATCTCGTCGTAGGCGAAGCCATATGCCGAGGCCTCGAGAATGGTGCGCACGCGCTCGGCGAAAAAGGTCAGGAGATCCTGTTTCTGCGTCGCTGCGTCGGGGCCGGAAAGGCCGTGGGCGCCGAGCCCGAGATCGAGCAGGCGATCCAGTCCGATTTTGATCTGCCGCTGATCGCGATTGAGGAGGATCTGCACCACACCCTGCGCGGCGCGCCGCAACGCGAACGGATCCTTCGACCCGGTGGGCCGCGATCCCACCCGAAAGAATCCCACCAGTGTGTCGATCTTGTCGGCGAGCGAGACGATCGTTCCGCTCAGGACCCGGGGAAGGACATCATCGATGTTCACCGGCAGGTAGTGATCGTAGATGGCCTGCCACACGCCTTCGGGCAACCCTTCCTCGCGCGCGTAGATCCCGCCAACCCGTCCTTGCAGGTCGGTGAACTCCTTCACCATCTCCGTGACCAGGTCGGCTTTGCAAAGACGGGCCGCCTGCACAGCCTCCGCTCCGTCGACCTTCAGTTCCGTGGCGATGCCCTGGGTGATGACCTCGATGCGCCTGGTCTTCTCCAGGTAGTTCCCCAGCTTTTCCTGAAACTGCAGATGGGAGAGCTGCTCCACACGATCGGCCATCGGACGCTTGCGATCGGCCTCATGGAAGAACCTCGCGTCGGCGAATCGGGCATTGGTGACGAAGGAGTTTCCGTAGGCCGCATTGCCGTCGAGATCGGCGTCGTTGTCGATCACCGCGAGAAACGAATTGGTCAATTTGCCAGCGTTGTCGCGGATGGGAAGCTGCTTCTGGTGCACCCGCATCACGGTCACCAGCACCTCTTCCGGGAGCTCCAGATACTCCGGCCGGAACTCCGCGCGCAGCACACCGGGATACTCCGTCAGGTACTGCCACTGCGACCAGATCGAGGCGTCGGTGGAGGGCAGGCCGTGAACCTGCGTTGCCAGGATCCGGGCGCGCTCGGCCATGACCTGGCGGCGCCTGGCCGCGTCGATGACCACACGAGCCAGCTCGAGCCTGGTCACATAGTCGTTGTACGAGTGGATCTCGATGACTTCCGGCGCCAGCGTGCGGTGACCGACCGTGGTGGTGCCGGAGGTCACTCCAAAGATGGCGATGGGAAGATGTGCTCCGTCGAACAGGGAGAGGACGGAGTGGATGGGGCGGATGTAGAGGTACTCGCCGTTGCCCCAGCGCATCATCTTCGGCCAGCGAAGCGACTCGACCATCGCCGGGATCTTTTCCTGAAGGACGCCAGCGATGGTGCGGCCAGGCACGATGCGCCGGACCTTGATGTAGTCGCCGCCGGGGATCACCTCTTCGATGGCCGCGTTGTTTTTCTTCAGGAATCCGAGGAGCGCGGGTGAAGGCGCGCCGGCAGCGTCGTAAGCGGCGCGGACGGGGGGGCCCTTGAGCTCTTCATCGCGGTCCGCTTCACGCTCCGGAAGGCCCGGTAGAAAAAACGAGATGCGGCGGGGAGTGGAGTTGACCAGCGGAGTTTTTTCGTCGCCCCCCAACTCCCGGACAATTTTTCCCAGAAGCTGACGGATGGTCGCCTGCGCGGTGTCATGCATCCACGCCGGAATCTCCTCCGTCAAAAGCTCGAAGACATATTCAGCCATGCTCGTTCGCCCGCCGGATCACGGCCTGCCCTTTTCTCCGGAGACCGCTGGCTGCTGCAGGAGCGGGAATCCCATGGCTTCGCGCGAAGCCAGATACTGCTGGGCACAACCGACCGCCAGATCGCGCACGCGCTTGATCACCGCGACGCGCTCGGTGACCGACACGGCCCCCCGCGCGTCGAGCGTGTTGAACAGGTGTGAGCACTTCAACGTCCATTCATACCCCGGAAGAACCAGCTTCGCGTCGAGGCATCGCCGTGCCTCCCCTTCGTACGCGTCGAACAGCTTCCAGTGCAGATCGATGTCTGCTACCTCGAAGTAATAGCGCGAGAACTCCGCTTCGTCCTGTTGCCGGATCGCGCCGTATCCGAACCCTCCACCCCACTCGATGTCGTAGACGGAAGACAGGCGGGACAGAAACATGGTCAGGCGCTCGAGGCCGTAGGTGATCTCCGCGGAGATGGGGGCGAGATCGATCCCTCCGGCCTGCTGGAAATAGGTGAACTGCGTGATCTCCATTCCATCGAGCAGGATCTGCCAGCCCACACCCCAGGCGCCCAGCGTCGGCGATTCCCAGTTGTCCTCTTCGAAGCGGATGTCGTGTCGGGTCAGATCCAGACCGATGGCCCGCAGCGAGTCCAGGTAGAGATTCTGGATGTCCAGCGGCGAGGGCTTCAGCACCACCTGGAACTGGTAGTGCTTTCCCAGGCGGAACGGATTGTCCCCGTAGCGACCGTCGGCCGGCCTGCGCGAGGGCTGCACGTATCCGACCCGCCACGGTTCCGGGCCCAGCACGCGGAGGAAGGTGGAGGGATGCATCGTCCCGGCACCGACTTCCAGATCCACCGGAGTCTCCAGCATGCAGCCGTGACTGGCCCAGAACGTCTGCAGCTTGAGGATCAGGTTCTGAAAGTTCAGCCGCGCCATGGACGCGGGATTCTAGCCCGGATTGGCCGGCGGCCGGCACGGCCGGCAGCGTTGGTTCGCAAAGCGTCCGCCACGATTTTCGCCTGCTGGAGGAAATGGTGCCTTTCGTGGCGCCGGCATCCCTGCCGGCCGTGCCGCGCTACTTCTGAGTTCCCGTGGTATCC
>JBDSGC010000151.1:0-5081 GCA_039919215.1 Thermoanaerobaculia bacterium
TGGCGTACATGGCGCCGGAGCAGATCAGCGGTCAGGCTCTGACACCGCTGACAGACATTTTCTCGACGGGCATCGTGCTCTACGAAATGGCGACCGGACGGGCGCCATACCTCGCCGAAACCGCAGCCGAGGTGGCCCGGAAGATCATGGAAGAGAATCCGCCCTCGCCGAAGTCGATCCATCCAGGCATCGACAACGCCGTCCTGTCAGTCATGGGCAAGTGTCTGTTCAAGGATCCGTTCAAGCGGCAGAAAGACGCGAAGTCCCTGGTCGACGAGATCGTGCGCATGGACCATGGCTCCGTGAAGTTTGCCACTGAAGTGGCACGGTCGGCGGCTTCCCTGTCGAGCCAGGGAAGCGGAGCGATCGTGGCAGCGCCGGCAGCGTCGGACTCGATGCGCAACGCGATCATCTTCATTGCCGACATCGCCAATCACGACGAGCTGATGAGGGTGGATCCCGCATCGGCGGTTCGCGCGGCGGCCCGCATGCAGCAGATCCTCGGGGAAGCGGTGTACCTGTTTGATGGAAACGTGCTGGATCCCTTTGGTCCGCACATGATCGCCGAGCTTCCTGACGTCGAACGCGCTCTGGAGGCAGGTCGCAAGGGAGAATTTGATTTTTCTCCGGAGCAACAAGGTACCGAGTTCATCCCGGTGCGCATGCTGCTCCACGCAGGGGAAGTGGGCATGGAGCAGGGAGTGGTCGTGGGGAAGGCTGTTGAGAAGTCCCGCGAGGTTCTGACGCATCTGGAGCCCCTGCAGTTATTCGTGACAGAAGAGTTTGTGAAGCGAGGGCGAGGCAACGTGCGCATGCGGGACTTCGGCGCCCGCGCAGGCGTCAAGCTTTATGAGCTGGCTCCTGTGGAAGAGACGAAGCCGAAGCCCAAAGCTGCAGAAGCGGCGACCATCGCTGCAGCGGAAGCGGAGGCGGCTGCGGCGGCATCGGCCGCGAAGGCGATTGCGGAGGGCAAGCGGAAACGCATGCGACTGGCGATGGTCGCCGGTGCGGCAGGGGTGCTCCTTCTCCTCGCTGCGGTGTTCTTTATGCGGCGGCCGGCCGTTTCGGTCCCCACTACTTCAGCAGGCACTCCGTTGATGGTGGCCTCCGCCTCCAATCCGCGGAAGGTGATGGTTTCGCCCTTCCACGTCGAGCCTGCGGATGCAGCCGTGCAGCAGCGAGCTGACAACGTTCGAAGGAGCGTCGCCGAAGTCCTGCGGACGTACCCTGAGTTGAGAGTGGTCGATTCCCCGGGTGCTGACGTCAGCACGTTCACTGCGGAGGTCCGTGGAGGAGGCGCTGCGGCGCAAATCGTTCCGACGGGAGCGGCCGGGAAGCGAGGGACTGCAGTTCCGTTTCCTGATGCATGGAGTGGCGTGCAATCGATGGTCGGGCTGGTGGTCGCGGAGCTCCGGCTGCACCGGCAAACGACGACGACCGCAGAGGCGGGCAATGCGTTTGCCGAAGCGGTGGAGGCGATCGCGTCGAGAGACGACGGGAGAACGGAGACGGCGCTCAGGGCGTCGATGAAAGCGGATCCCGCTCTGCTGCCCGTCCAGATCGTGGCGATGAAGTTCTTCGCCGAGCGGGGCAGAAACACAGATGCCGTGATCCTGGCGAAGCAGATCTCTTCCATCGAGCCGGCCAACCTGGACGCAGCCAGAATGCTGGCTCGTGCCGCACTGAAGGCTGGAGATGCTCCCTCCGCGCTGCGAGCCTACGCGACCATTCTCAAAGGGGACCGTCAGGATCTCGAGGCGCTGAACGTGGTCGGCAAGTACGCGCTTGCAGTGGGCGACGGAACGACGTTTGCAGCCTGCCTTCGGGCCCTGGCGTCACGCGACCAATCCGAGCTTCACGGTCCCGACAGCCTGGCCGCCTCAGGAAAGATCGACGCCGCGGTGACGCAGTACTACGACGAAGAACTGAAGACTCCGAACAATCCGGCGCTGCGTTTAAAAATCGGCCGGATTGCTGTTCTTCGCCACTCGAAGGAAATCGCCGAGAACGAGTTGAAGCAATTGCAAAGGCTGCAGGCTGACTACGGGGTGCATCTGGTGAAGGCGTACCTGGCCGCGGAGGCTCACGCGACCGCGGAGGCCAGCGTGGAACTGAAGGCGGCGGAAGCGCTCTCGCGACCGGGCGACGATTACCGGACCAGCGTCGCGGAAATTGCCGCGCTGCGGGGGGACGTCGGCGGCACCTTCGATGCGCTGGAGCGCGCCGCGGCGCGACAGGAGCCAACCGCAAAGTACGTCCTGGCCAATCCCCTCTTCGGATTTCTGCGCAGCGATGTGCGGTTCCAGCCGCTATCGGACCTGCTCGGACGTCAGCAGCAGGAGATTCGTACAGCGTTGCAGGACGTTCCGCGATAGCGCCCCGGCAGCGTCCGCATTCGCCGGCCAGGGGAGCGAGCAATGCGGGCTAACATGTCGGCATGATCGTCACCGCCCGCCTGACTTTCTCGGCCGCGCACCGGCTCCACAACCCGAAATTCGACGCCGACTGGAACCGGCGAACGTACGACAAGTGTGACAATCCCGGAGGCCACGGTCACAACTACGCGATCGAAGTCAGCGTCAAGGGCGTGATCGATGAAGAGACCGGTATGGTCATCGATCTGAAGAAACTGAAAGACATCGTGCGGAGGAATGTGATCGATCGCGTCGATCATCGGAACCTCAACACCGACGTCGACTTCCTGCGCGACGTCATCCCCACGGCAGAGAATCTTGCCCGCTCCTTCTGGCAGCAACTGGCAGGGGCGATCGATCAGGGCTCGCTGCAGGAGATCCGCCTGCAGGAGACCGAGAAGAACTCGGTTGTCTACCGCGGGGAGGACGAAGCGTGAACTACGACCTTGCCATGATGGCTCTGGAAGGGCTGACGCGATCGCGGCTGCGGCTCTCCGTGGAAGGCGATCGCGTCACGCTGCATGGCGACGCATCTGCTTTCAAGGATTTTGCGCGTCTCTGCCTGCTGCTGGGGGGCGCCAGTACGGCGGACGAGGCCTTCGAGCTGCAGCCGGGCGTTCATTTGAGCGGAGAGTCGCCAGCTCTGCATCTGCGTCTGGAGTGAGTCACTCCGGCTGCTTCTGCTTTTTCGGTCCTCGGCTGCGCGCGAGGTTTCCGAGGCCGTCGTAGGCCGCGTATTTGTAGGCCTCGCTCAACGTGGGAAAGTTGAAGACGCTGTCGATGAAGGCACTGATCGTTCCGCCGAACTGCATGACCATCATTCCGACGTGCAGAAGCTCCGAGGCGTTCTCACCGACGATGTGAACCCCCAGAAGCTGCAGGGACTGAGGATCGAACACCAGTTTGATCATTCCTTTGGAGTCGCCAATGATCTGCCCCCGCGCGTTGTCGCGGTAGAACGCACGCCCCACCTCACAGGCCCGCCCTTTGGTCCGGCACTCATCCTCGGAGAGGCCCATGGTGGCCAGTTCGGGGATCGTGTAGATGGCGTAGGGAAGTGTGGCGGCCACACTGGTCTTGTACTTGAGGTCGAAGGCGTGGACCACCGCGACTCGGGCCTGCTCCATGGAAGTGGACGCCAGTGCCGGAAATCCGATGACGTCTCCCGCCGCATACACATTCGGCAGGCTGGTCCGGTAGTGTTCGTCGACCAGGATCAGTCCTCGATTGCCGGTCTTGACGCCCACACCCTCGAGGTTCAGCTTTTCGACGTTGCTGCTGCGGCCTGCCGCATAGAGCACTTTCTCGACCTCGATGCGTTGGCCGTCCTTCAGGGTGATGGCGACCTTGCCATCTACTTTGGCGATGGTGTCGACGTCGCATCCGAGATGCAGGCTGACCGCGAGCCGATTCTGCAGTTCTCCCAGCAGCACGCGCACGATCTCGCGGTCGATGTGCGGAAGTAGCGTGGTGCGCCCATCGATCAGGTGGACGTTGACGCCGAGCGCGGCAAAGATCGAGGCGTACTCACATCCAATGACCCCCGCTCCCACCACCGCCAGGCTGGCGGGGATGCGGTCGATGGCCAGCATGTTGTCGCTGTCCAGGATGCAGTCCCCGTCGAAGGGAATGGTGGCCGGTCGGTGGGGCGAGGAACCGGTGGCAATCAGGACCACCGCCGCGTCCACGATCTCTTCACCCAGGGCGTTGCGGATGGCGATGCGGGTCGGCGAGACGAACCGTGCCTCTCCCTCATACCGGTCAATCTTGTGGCGCCGCAGGTTCTCGTCGATGCGCCTCCATTCGTGGGCCACCACCAGATCCTTGCGATACATGAACTCGCCGACACCGATGCCTTTGATGGTGACGTCGACGGAGTCGCGAAAACCCCGCTGGCGGAATCCCGAGAGATGAAGGGCGGATTCGCGCAGAGTCTTGGAGGGGATGGTGCCGGTATTGACGCAGGCACCTCCAAGAACCGGCTCCCGCTCGATCAGGGCGACGCGCTTGCCGAAGTAGGCAGCCTGAGCCGCGCCCTTTTCGCCGGCCGGGCCGGACCCCATGACCACCAGGTCGTAGGCTGCCTTGACGTTCGTCTCGTCCATCGAAAGCTCAGTAGGTGATCAGGGAGTGAACCTGCAAACCGGGCAGGCATTTGCGGCCGTCCAGGAACGCGAGCTCGATGAGCATGGCGGCGCCGGCGATCGCCGCTCCGAAGTCGCGGATCAGGGCCGATGCTCCCGAGGCGGTGCCGCCGGTGGCCAGCACATCGTCGACAATCAGGACGCGATCGTCGGCAGTGAGCGCGTCATCGTGGATTTCCAGAATCCCGCTGCCGTATTCGAGCGTGTACTCGTTCCGCCGCGTCTTGAACGGAAGCTTTCCCGGCTTGCGGATGGGGACGAATCCGACTCCGAGGATGTGAGCGACCGCTGCGCCGAAGATGAATCCGCGCGATTCGATCGCTGCGACGGCGGTGATGTCCTGATCGCGGAAGGGTGCGGCCATCGCTTCGCCGGCGTACTGCAGAGCTCCGGGCGAGCGAAGAAGCGGAGTGATGTCCTTGAAAACGATCCCCGGTTTCGGGAAATCAGGCACGTCGCGGATCGCGTCGCTGAGTCGGGAAAGATTGCGTTCGTTCACGCGACAGTTTGCGCGGGAGAGGCG
>JBDSGC010000152.1:0-2739 GCA_039919215.1 Thermoanaerobaculia bacterium
CACGCAGGCCGGCGGCCTGGCTCCCGCGTATGGAAGGACGCTGTACATCCTCCGCAGCAGCGCGAACGGGCTTAGCGATCAGTTGGCCATCGATGTCGACGATCTGACCATCCGCGGAAACGCAGATCTGAATGTGCCTCTGCGCGCCAATGACGTGATTAACATCCCGTCCGAGTCCCTGGTGACCGTGTACGTGCTGGGCGAGGTGATGCGTCCCGGCAAGGTTCAGTTCCCTCGCTCGCAGCAGCACCCGACGCTCCTTCAGGCGCTGGCGGATGCGGGCGGCCTCACCGATCGCGCATCGCGGACGGTCGTTCTAAAGCGGTGGGTCAACGGTGCGGAAGCGACCATCGAGAAGAACTTCAAGCGCATCATCGACGGAAAACAGACCGATCTGCCTCTGCTCGACAATGACACCATCGTGGTGAAAGAGAGCCTTTTCTAGCCCTGCAGGTTCTGCAGGAAGCTGGCGCGAGCTGAATCCGTTACGATAGAAGCGTCGCGCGATGGAAGTGGGTCTCTAGGCACCCTCGGGAACGCGGACGAACGGCGGCATGGATCTGAAGACTCAGGAAGTCCACCTCTCCCACTACTGGAATGTGGTGCACAAGCGATGGAAGGTCGCCTTGTCCATCCTGTCCGTGGTCATGCTGGGCACCCTGCTGGCCAGCTATTTCGCCAAGCCTCTCTATCGCTCTTCGATCCAGATCCAGATTGAGCGCGAGAACCCCAATCAGATGACCGTGGACGATCTGTTCGGGATTGCGGCCTCCGATCAGGAGTTTCTCCAGACGCAGTACGTGGTCCTGCGCAGCCGGGGTTTGCTGCAACGGGTGATCGATGAACACAAGCTGCTCCTCGATCCGGAGTTCTATCCCGCAGGGATTCATGGAAATAGTCCCGCCAGGAACCAGCAGATCCGCGACTCCATGGTGGGAGCACTCGCCGGCGGTCAGGAGGTCCAGCCGGTCAAAAATACCTCGCTGGTGGAGATCCACTACACCACCACGTCCCCCCGCCTGGCCCAGAAGGTCGCTGAAGGAATCGGCGAGTCGTACATGCGCATGAACACCGAGCAGAAATTCGAGTCCGTCCGCGCGGCGGGAGAATTTCTGGACCGGCAGATCGCGCAGATACGATCCGACATTGATCAGACTCGCAGCCAGATGCGGAAGTATGGAGAGAGCACCGGGCTGATTTCGACTGACGACGCGAACAGCATGAGTGCGACCCGGATCCTGAAGGACACCACCGACTTTCAAAACGCCCGAAATGTTCGGATTGAGAAGCAAGGCGTTTACGACTCGATCGCTCGCAGCAGTGCCGACACCATCGCCGCCGGTGACCCGCTGGTTACCCAGTTGACTGCCGAACTGGCCAGCCAGCAGCGGGACTACGACCAGAAGCTGGCGACGTTCAAACCGGATTACCCGCAGATGGTCACCCTGAGGGCTTCCATCGAGCAGATCCGCCGATCCCGGGTCTCCGCGGTGGTCAATGCCTACGCCAGGCGTAAAGAGGAAGCCCGGCGCGACCTGGAAGCGGCACAACAGGCGGAGAACCAGATGTCCTCCGGACTGGAATCCCAGCGGCGCACTGCCATGAACGTGAACGCCAGCGCCGCCGGTCTGGTCGATCTCAGCCGCACCC
This sequence comes from Thermoanaerobaculia bacterium, assembly GCA_039919215.1. Classification (GTDB taxonomy): domain Bacteria; phylum Acidobacteriota; class Thermoanaerobaculia; order Gp7-AA8; family Gp7-AA8; genus JBDSGC01. Next base: position 1,651 of record JBDSGC010000152.1, read on the forward strand.
TGAGCAGCAAACAGGACCTCCTCGCTCAGCTGGAAAAGCGACAGAACGAGACTGAGGTCACTGCTCGCCTGCGCGGGTCCAGCACGTCGAACATTCACTGGGTAGACCACGCACAGGTCCCGGCCCGCTTCAACGTGACCATGAAGAGAAACCTGCAGAGCGCCTTCCCCCTGGGAGTCGTCCTCGGTCTCGCGGCAATCTTCTTCCTGGAGTACATGGATCGATCGATCAAGACCCCGGAAGAGCTCGAGCGCGTCACCGGCTTTGCTTCGCTGGGCGTCATTCCTTCCGCCAACTCGTTGAGCGGCCGGGCGTACGGCTACGGCGCCAGCCGGGGAAGCGCCAACCTCCGTCCGGTCAGCGCTCCTTCCGGCGAGCGGGCCGACGGGATCGATCTCCTCCCGCATCTGGATAGCCGGTCGCCGATCGCGGAGGCCTATCGCGCCTTCAGGACTTCGCTGCTGCTGGCCTCGGCCACCTCACCCAAAATCATGGTGATCACCTCGACATTCGCGCGGGAAGGGAAGACCACCACGTCGGTGAACCTGGCAACCGTGCTCGCGCAGATGGGCAAGCCGGTCCTTCTGATCGACGCCGACCTCCGCCGGCCGCGCCTCCAGAAAGTCTTCCGTGGGAAATCCGGGCCGGGGCTTGTCAACTATCTCGCCTCGAGCACTCCGATCGATGAGGTGATTCAGGCCAGCGTCGTGCCCAACCTCTCCATCATTCTGTCGGGGCCAACGCCTCCCAATCCTTCCGAGCTGCTGGCGTCCGATCGGATGAAGACCCTGCTTCATGAGCTCCGTTCCCGCTTCGCTTTCGTGATCTTCGACTCTCCACCGGTCATGGCCGTGACCGACTCCCTCGTGCTCGGAGCCAGCGCGGATGGCGTGGTGCTGTGCGTTCACGGTGGCCAGACCCCTCGCGAATTGGTCCAGCGGGCCGCCGAGCGGCTCCGCCAGAGCAAGATCCCCGTGCTGGGAGCACTGCTCAACAACCTCGACCTGCAGCAGTACGGATACTCGTTCAAAAAGAATTACTACGACTACTACGACAGCGACGAGGACGCGGCGAAGAATGCTCGGGTGA
>JBDSGC010000153.1:0-9860 GCA_039919215.1 Thermoanaerobaculia bacterium
GATGACCCGCTCGCGCGTCATCTGCAAGAGCGGCCGAGTGACGCGACTGAGGCGAAATCCTGGCGGACGCTTTGCGAACCAACGCCGCCGGCCGTGCCGGCCTCAGGATGCTACACTCCGCGCCGCATGGCGATCGACGCAGAACTTCTGGAGATCCTGGCCTGCCCCCTGTGCAAGGTCGAGGTCAAACTGGTGCCTCTCTCGGAGACTCGACGGACCTCGGTGCGCGACAAGTTCCGCGACAAGTTCCGCGGCGAGGAACCTTTAGTGGAGCAGGGACTTCAATGCGCCAAATGTCACCGCGTCTATCCGATCGTGAGCGATATCCCGGTCATGCTGGTTGACGAAGCCTTCGAAGAAGCGTGACGAGGGCGCGTGTCTCTCGCTCACCGTCTCAACCTTCCTGAGCAGACCGCTCCTCCCGTCGCCCTCGCTGTCCTCTTCTACATCGGCCATCTGCTCTGTTCAGGCTGGATCGCCTCCTCAGAACTATTCGCTCTCGCTACGATCGTCACGGTGGCCTGGTCCATCCATCGGGGCCTGCTGGCCCCCTCGTTTCATCTTCTTTACTACCCCTTGGTTCTTTTCGCCGCCGTGTCGACGCTGTCCGCCTTGGCCGCTCCGCGCTCCATTCATTCCTTCGGCGAGAACGCTCTGTGGCTCAAGATTCTCCTCTTCCCTGCAGCGGTCACACTGTTCCGCCAGGTGCCACGAAGTCGTGAGCTTGCGGTGCGCGCCTTCCTCGCGTTCGGCGCCTTTTCGTCCGCCTTTGGATTGATTCAGTACTTTGCACTCGGACAACGAGACCTCGATCACCGCATCACCGGGCCGGCCGCTCACGTCATGACCCTCTCCGGTCTGCTGCTTCCCGTCGCTCTGGTCGGCCTGACGCTCTGGATGCACGATCGAAAGAACGGCTGGCTCGCCTCGGTCACACTGCTGACCACGTTCGCCCTTCTCATCACATTCACCCGCAGCGCGTGGCTGGGGTGGATCGTCGCTGTGGTTGTGCTGCTGGTCTCCAGGCGTCCGCGAGCGCTGGCCTGGGCCGCTCCTGTTGCGCTGGTCGCTCTGACCCTGATGCCGCTTTCTCTGTTCGGCCGCATGGTCTCCAGCTTCGACACCCGGCAATCCTCCAACCTCGACCGCATCCGCATGTTGGAAGCGGGGGTCGAGATCATCAAGGATTACCCGCTGCTGGGGGTGGGACCGGCGAACATGAAGGAGATCTATCCCCTTTATCGCAAGCACGATGCGCCACGCTTCCGCATCCCTCATCTACACAACAACCTGGTTCAACTGTGGGCGGAGCGAGGCGTGCTCGCACCCGTTGCCTACCTTCTTCTGATGACTTTGTTTCTCCGTCAGTGCCTGCGAGGGTGGCACTCGCGCTACGCGGAAGCGGGAATCGCCGTGGCGGTGGGTCTGGGGGCGGCCGGGCTCTTCGAGTTCAACTTCGGGGATACCGAGGTCTTCTGGGCCCTGCTCGACGTGATGGCCATCGTGGTCACCGCCCTGGAAACCGAGGGTGGACCGAATGAAGTCGCGGCTACCCCTGTTGCTGAGCTGCGTCCGTAACTTTTTCCACCATGCCGACGTCAGACGAGGGAGATCAGCGGGAAAAATGAAGCACCTGAGCGATCAGGAGCTGATGCGGCTCGTGCAAGCGGGCGATCTGACTCCCGCGTCCGAAATCTATGACCGGTACAGCAGCCGGATCTACAACTTCGCGTACCGCTTCCTGAAAAACAGTGAAGCTGCTGAAGACGCAGTGCAGGAAGTCTTTGTCAAAATGATCAAACATGCCAGCCAGTTTCATGGAGACGCCAAGTTGTCCACCTGGCTGTTCTCGATCACCGCGAACTGGTGCCGGGACTATCTGAGGAAGGCCGACAACCGGCCCAAAGAATCCGAAGACGTTCTGATGAACCTCCCGGCCTCAAGGGAGCTCTCGCCGGAACGCGCTCTGGAGCGCAGGGAGACCGAACTGCGCATCCAGAAAGCATTACTGACGCTGACTCCGGAACAGCGGGAGGCCATCCTGCTCTCGCGCTACCAGGGGTTGTCGTACGCCGAGATCGCCCAGATCTCCGGCTGTTCGGAAGGGGCGGTGAAAACCCGCGTCTTCCGCGCCATGGAGACGTTGAAGAAGACACTCACTGGCGATGTGCGTGGAGGTGAACGATGGCTGACTGTGATCTCCTGACCGAAAACCTGCCCTTGCTGCTGACGGAGTCTCTCGACCCGGCAAGCCGGGAGCTGACCCATCGGCACATCGAGAGCTGCGCCGCCTGCAGCCACGAATGGTCCTCGTACAAGGACACCTGGGCTCTGTTGGAGCGTCTTCCCGAAGTTCCGATTCCGGCCGGAGCGAAGGCCCGTTTTCTGACTCAGATCGCTCCCGTGTCTGGGCGGGCTGCGAACGTCGTCCCGTTCCGCCGGCGGCCGGCGACGCGCTGGCTGGCCCAGGCCGCGGCTGTGGTCGTGATCGCCGGTGGCGCCTACGTGGGTGGCCATCGAAGCCGCCCGGTGCAGTTGCAGCCGACCGCTGCGTCCATCGCCTCAGTCCAGCCGGTGGCGTACTCGATTGCCGAGTCGCGGGTCCTTCCGGCCTCGGCGATGAGCCCCACGATCGAAGGACGTCCCGACATCCAGAACCTCCAGTTCGTGCCAGCGGCCGCAGGCGACGACAAGATCGGCGTGGGATTCGACATCACCTCGCACATCACGGTGACCGGACACCCTAACGACAAGAGCATGGTTCGTCTGCTTCGGTATGTCCTGGAGAACGAGGACCGCATGTCCCCTTCGCGATCCCGCGCCATCGATTGGGTCCGGGCGACCTATTCACGTCCGGGAGCGGATCCTGAGATCGCTGCCGCGCTGGCCAATGTCCTTCGCAACGATGAACACCAGGGAGTGCGCATCAAAGCCGCCGAGACGCTCAACAATCTCGGCTCGGCGATGCCCTCGGATACCCGCGATGCTCTGATCGAGGCACTGAAGAGCGATCCGAATCCGGCGGTCAGGATCAAGGCGGTGGAAGCACTGGCCCGCGTTCTCCGCAGCGGTGGTGAGCTGGACACCGATGCCTTGAACACACTTCGACAGAAAGCGTCGCAGGGAGACGAGAACGTGTACGTCCGCGTCAAAGCGGCGGAAGCGTTGGGCAGCATTCGTCCGCAATGAAAATCCGCATCAAACTCGCAGTCCTTGCGTTGCTGGTCTCCATGCCCGCCCTCGCTGGCAACGTGACCGTAGTCGACAAATCCACGCAGAATTTTCCTGTGGACGCGCTCGGATCGCTTTGGATTGATAACCCGATCGGAAGCATCGATGTGATCGGGACCGACCAGGGCAGCGTGGTCAGCACGGTCGTCCAGCGGACCATCACCGGTGTAGATCAGGCCGCACTTCGCGAGGGCCGGGAGGCAGTGGCCATCTCGTATGAAGGCGACAACAACGTGCGCCTGATCCGCACGGTCCTTCCTCAGATGCGCAGCAGCCGCTGGAATGCCAGCGTTGCCTACACCATTCGTGTTCCCCACAGCCTCCACATCAAGATCGCCACGAAGACCGCCGACCATGTCCGCATCAGCAACATTCTCGGCAACGTCACCATCAATGCATTCAGCGGAACGATCATCCTGGACTCGGTGATGGGCGCCTCATCGGTGAGCACTGTGAACGGGAAAGTCGTCTACAACTTCAACAGCCGGCCCTTGTCTCATGTGCAGGTGCAAGCCATCAATGCGGACATCGAGATCTACTCGCCCGCGGACTCCTTCTTCGACTGGATCGCCGACAGCATCAAGGGTGATTTCCTGACCACCTTTCCGGTTCAGGGGAAATTCATCAGCCCGACCGTGTATCGCGGAACCGTCAACGCTCCGGGCGGCCCCACCCTCACCACGGCAACCCTTCTTGGCCAGGTCACCCTGATGGCGAAGGGAACGAAGGTCGCTCTGGCGCGCTCCCTTCGAAACGATGCACCGAAGCAGGCCCCCGTCTCTTCCGCTCGCGCCCTGCTCGGTCCCTCCGAGAAAATCCAGCTTCCTTTCGTGGCTGGAAACTGGGTGTTCGCAGCCTCCGTGGCCGACATTGCCGTCGGCGAAATCCGGGGCGATGCCCACGTCGAGACCGGCGCCGGAGAAGTGGAGATCGGAGTGGTCTTCGGATCCTGTTCCGTCATGTCACGAGGCGGCCCGCTCTCCCTGGGCGACATGCTCGGCCCCCTGAACGCTCACACCGGCGCGGGCGACGTGACCGTGAGATCCGCCCGGCGTGGCGGGGAGATCTCCACCGGCGGAGGACTCATCCGGCTCCTGGCCGCTGGTGGCCCCACCACCCTGCGATCGGGCGGAGGCGACATCATCGTTCGACAGACGTCGGCCGCCATCGATGCCGAAACCTCCTCAGGCGACATCACCATCACCGTCGATCCCTCAGATAGCACGGAGAAGATCACCGCGCGCTCCGCACAGGGCAACATCGTGATCAATGTGAAGCCACAGTTTGCGGCTGACATCGATGCGACGGTGGTCGTCAGCGACAACAACGCCAACGCGATTCATTCTGATTTTCCAGGGCTGACCACTCGCCGTGAGCAGGTGGGCGGAAAGACCCTCATCCGAGCCACCGGGAAGATCAACGGCGGCGGAGAGAAAGTGGAGCTCTACGCCGAAGACGGCAACATCAACATCACCTCACAGATCATGGCTCCCCTGCGCGTGGCCACCCCGCGGTAGGGCACCGCAGCGCGTGCGTTACGGCTTGTTCGCCGTCCGCCGTCGCCGCGCGTGGATGCGATCGATCAGTTTGGTGGTCGACCGGATCTGCTCCAGGATCTTCTCTTCCAGACCGGCACCCTTTGCTTTGAAGCTCTTCGCTTTTCGGAAGACCTGTCGGGCCCGTTCTTTCTCACCGCTCTCCAGCAGGGCCATGCCGAGGTGCATGAGGTTCGTGGCGGTAGGACCGAGATCGGCGGACTTGCTGAGGAAGTCGACGGCGTTCTCGTACTCCTTCCTCTTGAAGTAAACCCAGCCGAGCGCGGCGAGCGGGAACTGCTTGAGCTCTTTCGGCGAATAGCGGAGCGCCAGCTGCGCGCTCTCCAGCGCCTCGTCCAGGCTCTCTCCCATCTCCGCGAGGTTGTAGGCCTTCTCGTAGTAGGCCACGGACTTCGCGTAGTTCGAGGTGTACTCGAGCAGCATCTCTTCCAGAGCGCGGTTGGCCTCCTTGAAGTTGCCCTCGGCACGCAGGGCCTCCACCAATGTGGTGTAAGCAGCCGCGGCGACCACCTCGGTCGGCTTCTGCTTCAGCACCCGTCGGGACATGGCGATGGCCTCGGTGTTCTTGTCGAGGTGCGAGCAGAGCAGGGCGTACGGCATCAGGATGCTGATGTTGTCGGGATCCACCTGCGATGCGCGACGATAATGATCGAGCGCCTCGATGTAGTTCCCCTGCGTCGCCAGGCCCTCAGCCTGCTTCACTTCCTCGGCCGCCGGCCCTTCCAGCGGGACGTGCCCGGAGATGCCCTCGTAAATCTTGACCGCCTGCTGATACTCGATCTTGTTGGGATTCAGCTCCAGCGCTTCCTGGAAGCAGTCGATCGCTTTGCGGTTCCAGTTGCGATCGAGGTAGCAGAGTCCGAGGTGGTAGATGGCCTCTTCGTACTCAGGGTCGAGCTTCAGCGCGCCCTGAAACGAGCGGATGGCGCGCTCGAGTTGTCCCTTGTCGTAGAAGATCGTTCCCAGCAGGTAGTAGGCCTGCGGCAGCTGTTCGATCTGGATTGCCTTCTCAAGGAACTTCTGCGCGCGCAGCAGCTTTCCCTTCCGGGCATAGATGGCGCCCAGGGAAAAGTACGGGAGAAACGACTCCTGCGAGATCTGGATGGCGCGACGAAGCCAGCGTTCCGCACCCTTCAGATCCTGCCGTTCGTGCAGGAGCACGCCGTAAAAGACGGCGGCGTCGAAGTGATCGGGCTGCACTTCGAGTGTGCGCTCCAGGTAGTGCTTCGCTCGATCGAGGTTGCCGTCGTTGAAGAACATCTCCCCCAGGAAAAACGAGAGCTCGTAGTTGTCTCGATCGAGCTTGAACGCCTCTTCCAGCGCCTTGATCCCGCGATCGGGATCAAAGGAGTCGATGGAGCCTTCCGCCTCGGCCAGCAGCTGAAGAAAGCGATCCCGTTTCTCGCCCCGGAACAAGGACATGATCCGGTCTTTCCGCTCGGTGAAGCGTTGCTTCTTCTCAAGGGCCAGCATCTGCTCGCCCATTTTGGATTCCCACAGCTCGACCAGTTCATCCGCGGAGACGAGGTTCTTCTTCTCCAGCAGTTCCTTGACCGACAGCAGGCCGGTCTGGTTGATGAAGATCGCCCGCTCGTGCTTCTGTACCGCGTCGACCACACTGCGCAAGGTCTCGGCAGTGCGCTTGACGACCTCCTCGAGCCCGGAAACACGCTCGAGCAGGTGCTCATCGAGAGAGAGGTCGCCCTCTTCCTCGTAATCCTCGATCTCGTCTTCTTCGAACGCACTGATGCCGGACAGAACGAGCAGCTTGTTCTGGCATCGGTAACAGAACTCTCGCTCGTCGCCGTTGTAGGCGCTGCAGGTTTGACAGAGCATTTTCAGAAAAGGCCTTTCATCCGTTGAGAACAGGAAGAACCGGCTGCATCATCCTGCATCGGGTCAGCAAATCATGAACGATCATCACGTTGCGTATTGATAGAAGCCGCGGCCACTCTTCCGCCCCAGCCAGCCTGCGTCGACCATCTTCACCAGCAGCGGACAGGGCCGGTACTTCGGATCTCCGAAACCCTCTTCCAGCACCCGCAGGATCGCCAGGCAGACGTCGAGGCCGATGAAGTCGGCCAGCGTCAGCGGACCCATGGGGTGATTCATCCCCAGCTTCATCACGCTGTCGATTGCGTCCGCGGTGGCCACGCCTTCGAACAGCGCGAAGATCGCTTCGTTGATCAGAGGCATCAACACGCGGTTCGAGACGAAGCCGGGATAGTCGTTCACTTCGATCGGCGTCTTGCCCATCCGCCGGGAGAGCTCGTCCACCCGCTGATAGGTGTCGTCCGAGGTGGCAATTCCGCGGATGACCTCCACCAGCGTCATGATCGGAACGGGGTTCATGAAATGCATCCCGATGACCTTGTCCGGCCGTCGAGTGGACGCCGCAATCCTGGTGATGGAGATCGACGACGTATTGGAAGCGAGGATGCATTCGGGTCCCATGAGCAGGTCAAGGGTCTTGAACAGCTCTGTTTTCGCCCCGAGATTCTCCACGATCGCCTCGACCACAAGACCGGCCCCCGCTGCCGCGCCGATCTCGGTGCTGGAGCGAATCCGCCCGACGACGGCCCTCTTCTCGTCCGCGGTCATCCTGCCTTTGTCGACCCCGCGCTGCAGGTTGGAGTCGATGGTGCTGAGTCCGCGCTGAAGGAGCCCGTCTGCAACGTCGATGAGCATCACATCGAGGCCGGCGGCCGCAGCGGAATGCGCGATGCCGTTGCCCATCGTTCCGGCGCCGATGACGGCGATCTGGCTGATCCGGGAGGGGTCCAAACGGCTTGGAACATATCACGTTGCGACACCCCACCTTGAGGCGTACACTCGGCGACCCGGACCGATCCAGATGGCCTCCAAATGTTTCATGTGTGGCGCTGCGGTGACGCGTGGAATTCTCTGCGCGAAGTGCGACAAACCGCGCAGACCGCGAACGGAGTCGAGTGCTCCAGCCTCCACCGAGTTTCCCAACGCAGGGCCGGGAACCGCATTCCTCTCTGACACTTCTGCTCCTGAGAAACGGACCGAGATGCCGATGGGTCGAGTCTCGGGAGGAGCGGTGACGGCCACGGCTCCCCACCTGGAGAGTTTTCCAGAAGCAGCGGTCCTTCCCTTTCCGGTCGAATCCGCCTCTCCCGCCATCACCAGCATCGCCAACCTGATGGTCGCGGGCGCCGTGCCGGCGATGGTGGTGGGTCCTGACCGGCTCCTCAAATTCATGACCGAGGAAGCGAGGCTGCTGCTGGACATCACCGGAACCGACCCTCTGGCGATCCGTGATGTCGAGACCAGAACCGGCCTGCGAATCGGAGAGCTGTCGGTTCCCGCCACGGCGGCGCTTCGTCTTCACGATCGCAATCTCATGTTCACGCTCGTCCCCCTGTCGGGCGGCGCCAGCGGTGCAGTCCTGGTATTCCGCGAAGCCGAGCGTTTGAACGACTCCCAGGTGTCCTTCGTCAGCTTTCTCAAGGAAACGATTTTCTCGCCGCTGAAATCGATGCGGGAAGCGATGCTTGCAGCCTCTTCCAGCCGCGACCGCAATCCGCTCTGGATCGACTCCGCCGCGACGATCGAGCAAATTCTCTGTTCTCTGGAGATGGCCCCTCAGGTCAAGGAACCTGCGCCGGCCGCGGCGATCCCGCCTGTCGTGGACGTGCTGCGATCCGTGTCGGCGCGTTTCCGCTCGCTCGCCGATCTCAAGACCATCGGTCTTCAGGTGGATGCTCCCAAGCTGGAGGAGACGTTTCTTCAGCACGTTGCGCTGGAAGACGCCCTGAGCATCCTGGTCGACAATGCGATCCACTACGTCCCGGAAGGCGGTCAGGTCGTCATCGGCGTGCGGCTGATGGAACACAAGGGTCTGCCGCTCCTGCTCTTTTTCGTAATGGACAACGGTCCGATGGTTCCGGAGGAGATGCGCGCGCGCATCTTCGATCCCTCCTTCACCTGGGATCCCTCGGCGATGGAGCGAGGCGGTCGCGCACTCTTCCGGGTCCGCGATTTCGCGATCGCCAACGGCGGCTCGGTGTGGGTCGAATCGAAGAGCGGAAAGGCCTGCACGTTCTTTCTGCGGATCCGGCCGGCAGCTCTACCACCGCGGCCTTCATGAATCGGTCCACGTCATCGCGGTTCCAGCGGTTCAGAATGGCCGGTGGCCGCCTGGCGGGTGAAGGTGTGGTCCGCCATGAATTTTCATGCGGATGGCCTTGTACTTCACTCTCTGCTCCGGATTGAGGACCGCTTCGATCTCACGGTTGGCCTGTTCCAGCTCCTGCCGGATCTGCGGCCGGACTCCGCCGGTGAGGGCCTCGATCTTCCGGTGATGCGTCTCGACGATCCGATGGACCTGGTCGCGTTGCTGCGGGGTGAGGGCCAGCTCGTGGTCGAGGCGGTCGAGCAGCCGCTCCGTCATCCCTTCCATCCCCCGCCTCGGGGAAAGCTGGCGTCTGTGGAGAAGGTATGCGTGATCGCCGGCCACTCCTACGAGAAGGCCGGCAACAAAGGCGACCACCACCACCACGAGGGCAGTGGCGCGCGCCTTACTCGGCGACGCTGTAGATGTCTCCATCAACCGAAATCTCGACGTTGTTCGCAACCATGACGGACTCCACGGAAACCGGATCGTGTGAGTTTTCGAACCATTGGATTCCCAGCGCCGCAACGAGCGCTACCGCCGCGAGCGACGTCACCACCGGACGGAACCAGTTCGCCAGAAGCTGGGAGGCCGTGAGCGCCTGCGGAGTGTTCCGGATTCGCGCTCGAACTTGTGCGGAAAGCCTGGTCCAGGTTGCCGGGTCCTCCGGCTCATAGCGAAGTCCTGCTGCATCGCCGCGCAACCGCTCGAGATAGCTGTCATCACTCATGATCGGCCCCGTACAGGTCAGAAAGCTGATTCTTCAGTTTCGCACGTGCCAGCGAAAGATGGGAGCGTACTGTGCCGCCGCTCAGTCGCAACATCGCGGCAATCTCAGCATGGTCGAATTGTTCGACCAGGTAGAGGCGCGCCACGATCCGCTGCATTTCCGGAAGCGTCTCCACCGCCGCATCGATCCGCGCGCCGAGCTCACT
>JBDSGC010000154.1:0-4925 GCA_039919215.1 Thermoanaerobaculia bacterium
AGGAAAGCGCAAGATGCAGGGCACCGACGTTGAGACGGAGACCACCATTGGCGATTACAAAGAGGTCGAAGGGATGATGTTCCCCTTCTCCATCGAGAGCCACATGAAGGGCAAGCCTGCCGGCCAGTCCATCGCCATCGAGAAGATCGAGCTCAACCCGAAACTCGACAGCGCCAGCTTTGTGATGCCGTTGGTTGCCGAGAAGCCGAAGGAAGCGGAGGCCCAGAAAGCGGAGCCCCAGATGGCGCAGCCCGCGGTTGCCGAGAAGCCGAAGAAGGCGGAGGCCAAAAAGACGCAGCCCAAGAAGGCGCAGTCCAAGAAGGCGGAGCCCAAGAAACCGTAGTCAGTACAGGATGGATTCGAACTCGCGGCCACCAGCGATGGTGGTCGCGCCGTTTGGAAACCAGAAACAGCCCTTTCGTAGCGCCGGCAAGGATGACGGTGCGGAAAGGCCGCTCTTCGAATCACCAACCGCAGCTCTGGCCCTTGTTCGCCTTGTCCAGCCAGCTCTTCAGCGGCGCGAAGTAGTCGAGGATTGCGGTGGCATCCATCTTCTTCTCGCCGGAGAGCGCTTCCAGAGCCTCAGGCCACGGCCGGCTCGCTCCCATGGCCAGCATTCTGTTGAGGTTTGTGCCCGCCTTCTTGTTTTCGAAAATCGAGCAACGGTTCAGCGGGCCCTGATATCCGGCGGTCTGGCAGAGTGCGCGATGGAACTGGAACTGGAGAATGCGCGCCAGGAAGTAGCGAGCGTAAGGCACGTTCGCCGCGATGTGGTATTTCGCGCCCGGATCGAAGTCCTCCTCGGTGCGGCCGTTCGGCGGCATCACGCCCTGATACTTGCGGCGCAGCTCCCACCATGCCTTGTTGTAGTCCGCCGGCTTCACCTCTCCTGAGAACACCTTCCAGCGCCACTGGTCGATCATGATTCCGTAGGGGAGGAAGGCCACCTTGTCGAGCGCGTCGTGCAGCAGGAGCGCGATGTCTGCGGAGGGTGGCGGCTCTTTGTCCAGAAGCCCGATCTTCACCAGGTATCCCGGGGTAATGGAGAGGGCGATGGTGTCGCCCACCGCTTCGTGGAATCCGTCGTTCGCGCTGTTCTTGTAGAGATACGGCTGCGTCTTGTAGGCGCGTTGATAGAAGTTGTGGCCCAGCTCGTGGTGAATGGTCTGGAAGTAATCGGCCGTTTTGGAGATGCACATCTTCACGCGCAGGTCATCCTCATCATCGAGATCCCAGGCGCTGGCGTGGCAGACCACTTCCCGGTCGCGCGGCTTGACGAAAAGCGAGCGCTCCCAGAACGTCTTCGGCAGAGGATCGAAGCCGAGCGAGGTGAAGAAGTGCTCGCCGATCTTGACCATGCCCACCGCGTCGAGCTCTTTTCGCGCCTCCAGGATCTTCGTGAGGTCGTACCCTCGGTTCTGCTTGGCGGGGGCCACGGTGCTGTACACGTTGCCCCACTCCTGCGCCCAGATGTTTCCAAGGAGGTGAGCGGGGATGGGCTTGCCGGGGGGAACCACCTCGGCGCCGAACTTTTTGGTCAGGTTCCAGCGCACATAACAGTGCAGCGAGTCGTAGAGCGGCTTCACCTGTCCCCACAGCCGGTCCACTTCGGAGGCGAACGCTTCGGGTGGCATGTCGTACTTCGAGCGCCACATGGCACCGGCATCGGGGTAGCCCAGCTCGCGCGCGCCCTGGTTGGTGAGGTCGACGAATCGCGAGTACAGCGGCTTCATCGGGCGGGAGACACGATGCCAGCCGTTCCAGACTTCCAGACGTTTCGCCGGCGTCTGGCTCATGTCGGAGATGACCCGTGTGACCTGCTCGACGTCGAGACACTGATCGCCTGACTTGCCGGGCGGGCAGTATTTTCCGGAGCCGTACATCGCATCCAGCTCGGCGGCGATGCGCGCCATTTCGGCGGTTGCCGCTCCGTCCGAGGGGCCGGGAGTGGTCAGGGAGAGCTTGATGAGATCGAGCTTGCGGCGGATGTCGTAAGGAAGGTTGGCCACGGAATCGAACCGCGCCGCCTGCTTGGCCAGGTCGACGCCGAGGGCGATGGACTTCTCGTTGGCCGAAGCGGAGAGCGCCTGGGTGTCGAAGGTGATGAAGTTTTCGGCGACCCAGGAAGCGCGCTGGGCGTCGACGCTCATCGCAGCGAGTCTGGCCTCCGCGTCGGCGACGAATCGCGTGGCCCCTTCGATGGTCGGAGTGGACTGGTTCATGATGGTTTCCGCTCTGGCCTGCTCCGTATCAGCGGATCCGGATGCAGCGAACAGCAGCGTGGTGATGCCGATCGCGCACGCGGACCTCAAAGTGAAACGTGCCATGGTGGTTTCTCCCCTTTTGCGTGCCCGTCATGGGCGGCGCGGAGTATATCCGGGGGTGGAGAGCCGGAAGCGGGAAGGCAGAAGTCGCCGTTCGTTCTGGATTTCGCCAGCTCCAGGTTTGCCTACGCCCAGGTGTTCATCGGCTGCGTCAACGCCGACACGGCGACGCGGCGAGTCCGATGGCAGTGCTTCACGCCGAACCAGAAAGAGTTCGTTCGGATCGTTGGGCCGGGCATCCCTGCAGCATTCCCTGCGCCATCCTCGGGCCTGCCCGGACACCTCTGCGGCGTGGATCACAGGCCGGTCTGCGGACTGACCATACAATTCCGGCGTGCTGACCATCGAACCGCGCTTCGAGCGCGCCGCAGTCGTCGCTGCGATCGCACGCATTCACGCCGCGCAGCAGGCCAGCCGCGCGGCTGTGGGTGCCACCTCCGCAGCGGAGCGCATCGAGAAGATCCGGGGTCTCCGCGACGCGATGTTCGTCCATCGTCAGGAGATCCGCGAGGCGCTGTGGAACGACTACCAGAAGCCGCCTGCTGAAGTGGATCTCTCGGAGATCTATCCCGTGGTGGGAGAGGCCAATCACGCCATCCGCTATCTGCGCCGCTGGGCACGGCCCCAGAGAGTGCGCACGCCACTGGCCCTGTTCGGATCGCGCTCCCGGATTCTCCACGAGCCGAAAGGCGTCGTGCTGATCATCTCGCCGTGGAACTTCCCGTGGAACCTTTCCCTCGGCCCGCTCGTCTCGGCGATCGCCGCGGGAAACTGCGCGATCCTGAAGCCTTCGGAGCTCACTCCACACACCAGCGCCTGTCTGAAGAGAGTCCTGGCCGGGCTTTTCGATGAGTCGGAAGTGGCGGTGATCGAGGGAGACGCGGCGGTGGCCCAGGAGCTTTTGTCGCTGCGCTTCGACCACATCTTCTTCACCGGCAGCCCGGCGGTCGGAACGATCGTCATGAAGGCGGCCGCCGAGCACCTGACCTCGGTGACCCTGGAGCTGGGTGGCAAGTCGCCGGTGATCGTCGACCGCAGCGCGAATCTCGACGAGGCCGCGCGCAAGATCGCCTGGGGAAAGTTTCTCAACTGCGGCCAGATCTGCATCGCACCCGATTACCTGCTGGTGGATGAGGAGGTCCGCGACGTCTTCCTGGAGAAGCTGCGGGCGGCCATAGCCCCCCAGACCGGCGTGATGGTCAGTGAGCGCCATGCCCAGCGGATGCGCGCTCTGATCGACGACGCGGTGAAACGGGGCGCTGGCGTTGTTCTGGGTGGCGGTAGCAATGGACGGATCGTGGAGCCGACCATTCTGCAGAATCCCGACCTGCAATCCGCGGTGATGCAGGAAGAGATCTTCGGCCCGATCCTGCCGGTGATCAGCTACCGGACGCTGGACGATGCGCTGGCAGTGATTGCGGCGCGGGAGAAGCCGCTGGTCCTCTATCTCTTCGCACGGAACCGCAGGGTCATCCGCGACGTCATCCGGAATACCAGCGCCGGAGGCACGGTGATCAACGACACGTTGGTGCATTTCTTCCAGACCTATCTGCCTTTCGGCGGAGTGGGGCGCAGCGGCATGGGAAGGGCCCACGGATTCTTCGGTTACGAATCGTTCTCCAACATCCGAGCAGTCCTCGATCAACCGACACGATTCAGCGCGCTGCAATGGATGTATCCACCCTACGGCCGGTTCAAGCGAAAGCTGATCGACTGGACTCTGCGCTGGTTCTAGGTCGGCACGGCCGGCGGCGCTGGTTGCCCAAGGCTCCGCCAAGATCACGCTCCAATACCTTCCACCGCTTAGGCTCCTGGCCCGCCGGCCTGACGGCCTACAATGCCGCCATGTCTCTGGCCGGAATGTTGCGATACGCATGGGGAAGTCTCACGGGAGGAGCTCGCATGCTGAACGTTGGTGATGCCGCACCGGAATTCGAAGCAGCCGACCAGCTCGGTCGCAAGGTCCGTTCGTCCGATCTTCGAGGACGTCGCGTGGTGCTTTGGTTTTATCCGAAAGCAGACACACCTGGCTGAACCGCCCAGGGTTCCGGGTTCCGGGACCTCATCGATGGCTACGAAGCGAAGAACGTTGCTGTTCTTGGCGTGAGCTTCGACAAGCCGGCGGACAACGCCCGCTTCGCGGAAAAGTACGATTTCCCCTTCCCCCTTCTCTCGGATGGCGATCGCAAGATCGCCATGGCCTACGGTGCGGCCGACGATGCGAAGGCCGAGTACGCTCGGCGCATCGCCTACGTGATCGACGAGAGCGGCCACATCGCTCAGGCGCACGCGAAAGTGGACGCGCGCACCTATGCCAAAGAGCAGTTGGAGACGCTGTAGGTCTCCCCGCGAACGCGGAAGAATGATCGCGAACCGGCGGCCGCGCAGGCGGTCGCTACATGCCTCCCCCTCGAGTGTCCTTCTCCCCGCACACGGGGAGAAGGTCCGCGAAGCGGGGATGAGGGGTCCAGCTTCGTCGAGTGAGCCCCCCTCATCCGCCTTCGGCACCTTCTCCCCGTGCCCGGGGAGAAGGACTCGCGATGGGGGGCGGATGGCGAGAGACGGGGACCCCCTCTCCTCGATCCTACGAGTCTGCCCCGG
>JBDSGC010000155.1:0-4242 GCA_039919215.1 Thermoanaerobaculia bacterium
GGGTTGTGACAGAGGGGGGACTGACTTCGGTCAGCTGCCGAGTCAGCCAGCGCCGACGATCGTCGCCACACCTGGTGCGGGCGCACCGGCGAGCAACCCCTGCGATGACAGATGCTCGTCAACCTCAGGCCAGTTGATGATGAACCCTGCCCCGATGATGCGAAAGTTGCTGAGCTGGGCTTCTGTGGCGTGGAGGAGGCGGGGATACCAGGCTAGAGGGACGGTGATGGTCCGGCCGTCGAGAAGATCCACGGACAGCGAATCTTCCGACACGCGAACTCCCGTGACCCGTTCGCCTGCTTTAGGTTCCGAAGTACTCATGCCAGCTTCTCAAACACTTGTGTTCGTTGTCTCGTACGAGGCGCTCGATCCTTCGCAGTTCGTGGCGGGAGAAACCCAGGTTGTAAGCCACCCGTACTGGCGAAAGCCAGAGTTTCGCAGCCATATTCTCACGACCGACGTGCACGTGGGGAGGTTCGCCCCGATCATGGCTCGTGAAAAAGACCTCGTACGGTCCGTCGATCCGGACTCCTGGCACGTCAGGAGTCTAGCGAAAAAAGGTAACTAAGCGCTGGTCTGTCACGGGGCGCTGCCAGCGCCGAATCAGATCGTTCTTGCGAAGAGATAGCACCGGCGGCTGGGATATTCGGCACCCTCGTACGGTTCGCGCTCGATCGATTCCGTCACCAGGAAGCCGGCCGCATGGAGGGCGGCGATGACGCTTCCCGGCAGGAGAAAGTGAAAATCGAGGGACACCGACTGTCCGAACAGTTCGTCGAGGTGAACGGTCTGGTCCCCGACATGGAAGGAGAGCAGGAGAACGCCGGTGCTGGTCAACACCCGTCGGAACTCACGGAAGGCAGTTGCGAGCTCTGATGAATCGAGGTGAATGATGGAGTACAAAGCCACGATTCCGGCCAGAGAGGCGTCGGAAAGATCGAGCGACCGCATGTCGCCAACCCGGAAGCTCACGCCTGGATTGAGGTGCGCAGCCTGCTGGACCATTTCCGGGGAAAGGTCGAGGCCGAGCATGGCAATGCCCTGATCGTGAAGGTATCGGGCCACGTGGCCTGGTCCACAGCCGATGTCGCAAACAGCGCCGCGATCGCGGACCTCTTCGGCAAACCGGTTGAGCAGATGCCGATCGAGAGGCTTGTGCTCCAGTTCGGAGGAGAGTTGCTCGGCGTAGGCGGCCGCCACGGAGTCGTAACTGGCGCGGACGGATTCAGGGTCGTCATTCATGAAAGGTCGGATGAGGCGGCGGCTGATTTCTGAATTTTCAGAGCTTCTCGCCGTCCACTGCGGTCTTAGTACTTCTGCCCGCACTCCGGACAGAACTTCGGTCCGCCCTCCGCCTCGTGTCCGCAAGCTCCGCACGATTTCTTCGGATTGAGGGAGCCGCCGCATTCCATGCAGAACTTGCCGCCCTGCGTTTTGGCTCCGCAGGAAGGACAGACGGCACCGCTGACCTGCTTGACGTCGCGCGACTTGGTCCAGTCGACCTCGCGGGCTTTGAGCTGAATCTGTTCCCGCGCAGCTTCGGCCTGGGCGGCGGCCATCTCCTCATCGAGATCGGGTGCGCAGGTCTCACAGAGGCCGGCCTTCTTGTTCCAGCAGATCGGCTCGCAGACCCAGTTCCCACAACGCAGGCACTGCTTGAAGATCGGAGAAATCTCCTCGACCGCTTCCTTCAGCGAGCTGTCATGCGCGCCACCGCCGACGGCCCGCTGGACCTCGTACGAGCTGTCGGCCACGCTGCCGAAGACTCCTCCGAACAGGTTTCCGGCGACGCGGGCAGCCGAGCCCAGCATGCCCATGGTGGAGGCTTTGAAACTGGACATGTACCCGTTGCTGCACTTCTCGCAGTAGAACTTGAACTGATAACCGCGGTCGGTCGAGAGGTCTTCGTAGTTTCCGGTGAAGCGGATGGCGACCATGAGCTCTCCTCAGATGGGTTGTGAAAACCTGGCGAAGCGGAGGGGACGGCGCAGTTTAGCGCACCGGTATCATGCAGGCGATGGGGAAGCAGCAGGGAATGGCCGCCGCGTTCTTCGTGGCGCTGGCGATGGTCATGACCTGGCCGCTGGTCATGGTCCTGCCGCGTGCGCTGGCCTTCCCGGGCGATCCCTACATCAATACCTGGATCCTCGACTGGGATTGGTACGCCACCTTTCATCATCCGCTGTCGTTGTTCGATGCGAACGTTTTCTACCCGGCGCGGTACTCGCTGGCGTACAGCGAGAATCTGTTCGGAATCGCTCTGCTGCTCTTTCCGCTGCGAGCCCTTGGCGCCGGTCCGATCACTGCGTACAACATCGCGTTGCTGGCCGGCTTCGCGGTCTGCGGTTTCTCCGCTTTTCTTCTAGGGCGGTACCTGAGCGGATCGGCCATTGCCGGCCTGTGCGCCGGGATCTTCTACGCCTTCGTTCCGTTCCGATTCACCCATCTGTCGCATGTGCAACACGTGTGGAGCGGAACCATCCCGCTGATGCTGCTGGCGCTTCTGCGCTACCGGGACCGGCCGACGTGGAAGAGAGCGGCGGTCTTCGGCGCGGCCTTTCTCTTCAACGGACTGGTGAACATGCACTGGCTGCTCTTCGGGACGGTAGCCATCGTGATGACCATTGCCATCCTGCGACCGCGCATCGTTCCCTTGGCCACCGCTCTTCTGGTGGCCTCTCTACTGTTGGTTCCTTTCCTTCTGCCCTACCTCTCCGCCGCGAAGATGTATGGGATGCAGCGGGGATGGCGGGAAACGAAAGGCTATTCCGCACGCGCCAGCGACTGGCTGGTGAGCAACTTCCACAATCACGTTTACGCCCGGCTGCGCAATCCCTCGATCGATCCGGAGCGCTGGCTGTTTCCCGGCGCGCTGGCCCTGGTCGTCTCCATCGCAGCGTTTCGCACCCAACGGCGGCGGGAACTGGCGCTTTCCCTCGCATGGATCGCCCTCGGGTTTTTCGGCTCGCTGGGGATTCACTTCGTTTTGCATCGCTATCTGTTCCGGCACGTTCCTGGTTTCCGTGGAATCCGAGTGCCGGCCCGCTGGGCCATGATCGCGTACGTGGGGTTGTCGATGTCCATCGCCCTGTCGGTGGCCGCATTGACGAAACGGCGGGCCTGGATCGGCGGAGTGATCGCCGCGGCCTTCGTGGCCGAGCTCTGGAGCGGTCCGATCCGCTGGTACATGACCACGCCCGATCCGCCCGTCTATGAATGGATCCGCCAGGCGAAACCGCGCGCCCTGCTGGAGCTGCCGATTTCCAGGGACGGCAGCGATTACCTCTCCATGCTCCGAGCGACACGGCACCACCGTCCGATCGTGAACGGGGTCTCCGGCTATGCCCCTCCGGACTACACGCGCATCGCCACGATGGCGAATGAGTCTCCGGTACGGCCGCAACTGATGCCCGAACTGCGACGCATTGGATGCAGCCACCTGCTGGTGCACGGCGATGCGGTCGATGCGGCCACGCGCGATTGGGTACGCAGCGAGGTGACGAACGGAGGGCTGGGCTTCGTGCGACGGTTCGACGGGGGACTGACCGGCGACTGGATGTTCGAACTGGGAAAGGTTTCGGCGCCCTCCGCGGAACTGGATGCCTGGCTGCGCGGCGACGCCGTGTATTCGGACGCCACCTTCGGAACGCTGGACTATCCGAAGCCGGGCGAGGTGCTGGGCCGCAATCCGCTATTCACCGGGTTTGCCTTGTCACCGTACGGGATCCGCCAGGTCAACCTGTTGTTCAACAACGGACTGATCCGAGTGCCGGCCACCCTGCGGAAAGGGGAAACGTCTCTGCAGCGGTACTTTCGCTGGTACGACGCCACTTCTCATCCGCGCTACGACGCGGCGTTTTCGCAGCGCCCGGCCGGAGTGTGGCCGGTCACCGACGTGCAGGTCGAGATCGTCGACGGGCGCGGACGAAAAACTCTTCTGGAGGATCGCTGGATCGAGTGGCCATGAGCGGTCAGGTTCACGAGATCGTCACGTCGAGGGGCCGCGGTTCTGCGGCCTTCTGTTACGATCCGCCTGGTTTCCAAAGTGAAAGGGAGTCCTCATGAAAAACGCAGTTGCCATTGCCATCCTCAGCGCCGCGGCGCTTCCAATGTTTGCCCAGACGGCCGCACCAGCCTTCAAGACACCGCGGGCCAGCCAGCGTCAGGTCCTCATGCAGACGGTCGGCCTCACCGACGTCACCCTGACCTACAGCCGCCCAGGCGTCAAAAACCGCGCGGTGT
>JBDSGC010000156.1:0-3322 GCA_039919215.1 Thermoanaerobaculia bacterium
GACGTAGTGAGTGAGTAGCCCCGCGCAAGCAAAAAATCGAACTCTTCGCACGGTAGATCCGTACCCTTACCTAGAGTCCTTCTCCCCGGGCACGGGGAGAAGGTGCCGAAGGCGGATGAGGGGAGCGCTCTCCCAAACGTAGAGCTTGCCCGTCCGAGGTACTTTCGTCTGGTGCGGCTGAACCCTCGCCTGAAGCGTTTCGCTCGTCGAATGCGGCATGTGCCGACGAGGGCCGAGCAACGCCGCTGGAGATGGCTCAGGCACCGGGAGTTCCGAGGCTGCAAATTCCGGCGGCAATATCCCGCGGGGAGTTTCATCCTCGATTTCTACTCTCCGGCACTGAGGCTGGCCATCGAGCTGGATGGCAAGCAGCATCAGGAAGCGGGCATGACGGAGTACGACTTCCGGCGATCGCGCTACCTGGAAGCGCATGCAATCAAGGTCGTCCGAATTTCCAATGAGTTGCTCATTCGCGATGCGCGGGCGGTGTTCGAGCAGATTGCGTTTGCGGTGGATTCGTTGATTTGGTGGTGAGGCGGATCCCCTCATCCGCCTTCGGCACCTTCTCCCCATGCCTGGGGAGAAGGACGCTCGATTGAAGCGTTCCTCGTGTGCGGGGAGAAGGACTCTCGATTGAAGAGTTCCCATGGCCTGGGGAGAGGACTCTCGAGGGGGTGCCTACCTGACCATTCGGGTGGGGCGGCGGGTGCAAGCGGCGGCTATTCTGCTCCTCGCGGAATTGCGGCCTGCCGTTCGCCATTTCCAGTCGCGCAAGGAGCGAATCTCCCATGGTTTTGATCCCGATGGTGGTCGAGCAGACCAGTCGTGGCGAGCGTGCCTACGACATCTACTCCCGCCTGCTCAAAGACAACGTCATTTTCCTCGGTCAGCAGATCGACGACACCGTGTCGAACCTGATCATCGCCCAGATGCTGTTCCTGGAAGCGGAGAATCCGGAGAAGGACATCTCCATCTACATCAATTCGCCAGGCGGCTCGATCACCGCCGGCCTGGCCATCTACGACACCATGCAGTACGTGAAACCGGACATCCAGACCATCTGCATGGGGCAGGCGGCGTCGATGGCGGCAGTGCTGCTCGCGGCCGGGAAGAAGGGCAAGCGGTTCGCCCTTCCCAACTCGCGCGTGCTCATCCATCAGCCCCTGATGCACGGGCTGGGCGGGCAGGCCTCGGAGATCGACATCCACGCCAAAGACATCATGCGCATGAAGACGCGCATGAACCAGATTCTCTCCAATCACACCGGCCAGCCGATGGAGAAAGTCGATCGCGACACCGATCGCGACTACATCCTGCAGGCGCAGGAAGCGGTCGAATACGGACTGGTGGATCAGGTCATCGCCAAGAGGGATTGATCGGACGTTTTGCGGTGGTTTTTCGCACGCAAAACGGCTGGGAATGCAGTTGTGTTGAAGGGAGTGCGGGGAATGCTGTCAGTGGCTCCCCCGTTGAAATCTGACGCCGTGTCAAGTTGACACTGCCCGACCCGAGTAGAAGAATCTAAGAGACTCAGAAAGGGATCCAGCCTCTCATGTCGAAGAAGGGAAACAGCGGCGACGTTTTGCGTTGCAGTTTCTGCAACAAGAGCCAGCGCGACGTGAAGAAGTTGATCGCCGGCCCGACCGTCTACATCTGCGACGAGTGCGTCGACATCTGCCTGGACATCATCGCGGAGGATCGCAAGGACGAGCCGGGCACCCTGGAAGGCGCCAGCGCGCTTCCCAAGCCGAAAGAGATCAAAGAGTTCCTCGATCTCTATGTCATCGGCCAGGAGCGGGCCAAGAAGAAGCTGGCCGTGGCCGTCTACAACCACTACAAACGGATCGACTACCAGCAGCGCAACACGCGTCAGGACGTCGAGCTGCAGAAGTCGAACATCCTGCTGATCGGGCCGACCGGTACCGGCAAGACGCTGCTGGCGCAGACCCTGGCGCGCATGCTTTCGGTTCCCTTCACCATCGTCGACGCCACCACCCTGACCGAAGCCGGCTATGTCGGCGAGGATGTGGAGAACATCATCCTCAAGCTCTACCAGGCGGCGGGCAACGACAAGGAGAAGGCGCAGCGCGGGATCGTGTACATCGACGAGGTGGACAAGATCTGCCGCAAGGGCGACAACCCCTCCATCACCCGCGACGTGTCCGGTGAGGGCGTGCAGCAGGCGCTGCTCAAGATCCTGGAAGGAACGGTGGCCAATGTTCCGCCGCAGGGTGGCCGGAAGCATCCGCACCAGGAGTTCATCCAGATCGACACCACGAACATCCTCTTCATCTGCGGCGGCGCCTTCGTCGGGCTGGAGAACGTCATCGAGCGGCGGTTGTCGTCGACCTCCATGGGCTTCGGCGCGAAGATCGCCACCAAGAAAGAGAAGCGCACCGGCGAGCTGCTGGGGCAGGTCCATCCGGAAGATCTGATCAAGTTCGGGCTGATCCCAGAGTTCGTCGGACGGCTGCCGGTGGTGGCCACGCTCAACGAGCTCTATCGCGGCACGCTGATCGAGATCCTCCGCGAGCCGAAGAACTCGCTGGTCCGTCAGTACCAGACCATCATGGGCTTCGAGAACGTCGCCTTGAAGTTCACCGACGATGCTCTGGAAGCGATCGCCGAGGAAGCGCTCAAGCGGAACGTGGGAGCGCGCGGACTGAAGATCATCATCGAAGAGCTGATGCTCGAGATCATGTACACCATCCCCTCGCAGGATGCGATCAGCGAGTGCCTGCTGACCCGCGAGGTCGTTGAAAACCGCAGCCAGCCGATCACGCTTTACAAGAAAGCGGGCTAGTGCAGAGCCGTCGATCAACGCAGCGACGGATCTGCGATGGGGCCCATCCCGGTCCGAGCGCACCATCCGTTCCACCGCATTTCTTTCTCTCCATCGTTCAGCCTCCCCCGGCGGGGAGGGTCTTCACATTGACGCGCAGGTAAACCCAAACCTATGGCCAACCAGGAATCCGCGATCCAGCTCCCGCTCGTCCCCTTGCGCGACATGGTGGTGTACCCCTCGATGATGGCGCCGTTCGTCGTCGGTCGCAGGGCCTCCATTCTCGCGCTGGAGGCCACGCTGCTCACGACCGATAAGCGGATTTTTCTGGCCACCCAGAAGGACCCCAAAGTCGACGACCCGGCCATGGATGAGATCTACAACATCGGAGTCATCGCCACGGTGGTGCAGAACCTCAAGCTTCCCAACCAGAACGTCAAGGTGATGGTGGAAGGGCTTCGTCGTGCCGAGATCGTCAGCTCCGCCGAGCAGGACGGATACATCACGGTCGTCGTGCGTGAACTCGACAACGAGTATCCG
>JBDSGC010000157.1:0-4883 GCA_039919215.1 Thermoanaerobaculia bacterium
CCGGAAGCGTGCGATGTTGGTGTAGGTGTCGCGCCATGCCTCGCTGACTTCCGGGTGGAAGACTTCGACGCCGTCGAGCCCCGCATCAAGCAGCAAGGGGATGACGCGTTCGTGGTCGGGATAAAGGGTGGGGTGGGCGATGGAGGTCAGTCCGCCGGCGGCGTGAATCAGCCTCAGAGCCTCGTCGATCCGGAATCGCTCCTTCTCGACGTAGGCTGGTTTGCCCGGCCCGAGCATCGTGTCGAATGCAGCGGACACGGAGGGCGTGTAACCGGCTTCCACCAGCGCACGGGCGATGTGGGGACGCCCCATCGCTCCGCCGGCGGCAAGTTGATCGACGCGTTCCTGAGTGATGGCGTATCCGAGAGATCGCAGCCGCTCGACCATGCGATGCCCGCGCTGGAGGCGGCTCTCGCGGAAGTGTTGCAGACGTTCGGCGACGGCCTCATCGTGCGCGTCGAAGGCATAGGCCAGGACGTGGATGTCGATCCCTTCAAATCCGCAGGAGAGCTCGGCCGCGGGAATGAGCAGGACGCCCTGCTCGTCCGCGTATCGCTTGATCTCGAAGAAGGCGGCCAGATTGTCGTGATCGCTGATGGCCACGATCTCGATTCCTGCCGCGCGCGCCACGTCGATCACCTCTTTCGAGGAGCGCGTGCCATCGGAGTGTGTGGTGTGCGTGTGAAGATCGGCGTAGCGCATGCGGGCGTATCCGCTATGCGGTGGGCATCTCCGCCACGGACAGTCCGGCCACGACGTCCTCGCAACGGGTGCACATTCCGCTGTCCTGCACGATCTCCTGGCGATACTGCCAGCATCGTCCGCACTTCCGACCGCGTGCAGAAGTCATGGTGATGCCGATGGGCCCCAGCCCTTCGATCTCCACGACATCGGTCGCCGACGGGGAAGCAGGCCGCAAGTCCACGTGCGACACGATGAACAGCTTCGCCAGATCGACCTGCAGACTCCCGGTGAGGGCGGCCAGCGGGAAGTCTCCGTGCAGCTGGATGTCCGCTTCGAGGAACGCGCCGATCTGCTTGGCGTTGCGGGCGCGTTCGAGAACCTGCAGGACCGCCTCGCGGAGACGGAAGATGCGCGCCCATGCGGCCATGTCCGTGGTCGGGGCGATCAGCCGGGGAAACTCTGTGAGATGAACGGAGCGCTCTCGTTTTCCCGGAACCGCCTCGTAGATTTCCTCGGCGGTGAACGACAGGATCGGAGCGATCAGGCTGACCATTCCGCGCAGGACCTCGTACATAGCCGTCTGCGCGGAGCGGCGCTCGCGGGATGCGGGAGCCTCGCAGTAGAGCGTGTCTTTGGAGATGTCGACGTAAAGCGCCGAGAGGTCGACGGTGCAGAGATCGAGCATCCGGTGGTAGACGGTGTGGAACTCGTACTCTTCGTAGGCCTTGCGGCAGCGGTCGAATGTCTCCGCCGCCCGGGCCAGGATCCAGCGATCGGTGTCCAGCAGCTGGTCGAAGGGAACGGCGTCCTTCTCCGGATCGAACATGGCTGACGTGCCCAGGAGCTCATCCTTGAGGTTTGAGAGCAGGTAGCGGGCGGTGTTGCGGATCTTTCGGTAGGAGTCGGCGATGCGGGAGAGGATCTCCTTGCTCATGGCCATGTCGTCCCGATAGTCGATCATGGAGACCCAGAGGCG
The DNA here is from genome assembly GCA_039919215.1 of Thermoanaerobaculia bacterium. Classification (GTDB taxonomy): domain Bacteria; phylum Acidobacteriota; class Thermoanaerobaculia; order Gp7-AA8; family Gp7-AA8; genus JBDSGC01. Next base: position 1,661 of record JBDSGC010000157.1, read on the forward strand.
GAGGATGTCGGCGCCGTTCTGCTTGAGGATGTCCTGCGGAGAGAGGCCGTTGCCGATCGACTTCGACATCTTCCGGCCGTTCTCGTCCACCACGAACCCGTGGGTGATCACCTGCTGATAGGGCGCGGCTCCTTCCAGAGCGGCGGCGATCAGCAGGGACGACTGGAACCATCCGCGGTGCTGGTCGTGACCTTCCATGTACATCGCGGCCGGCCAGCCAAGCTCGGGACGCGCCTTGAGCACGGCGAGATGGGACGAGCCGGAATCGAACCAGACATCGAGGATGTCGAGCTCCTTGCGGAAAACCGAGCCTCCGCACGAGCAGGTGTAGCCGGCCGGCAGGAACTCTGAGGGCTCATGCTCATACCAGGAATCGGCCCCCTCCTTGCGAAAGAGCGCCGTCACCTTCGCGAACAACGCGGGGGAGGAGACCGGCTGATTGCAGCTTTCGCAGTAGAGCACCGTGATGGGCACGCCCCACAGTCGCTGTCGCGAGATGCACCAGTCGGGACGGTTCTCCACCATCCCGCTCATCCGCTCCTGTCCCCACGAGGGAACCCACTTGACGTTGCGCACCGCCTCCAGCGCCCGCTGGCGCAGACCGCCGTCATCCATGGAGACAAACCACTGCTCGGTGGCGCGGAAGATCACCGGATTCTTGCAGCGCCAGCAATGTGGGTAGGAGTGCGTGATGGTCTCCGAGAAGACCAGCACGCCGCGTTCGCGCAGATGCTCGATGATCAGCGGATTGGCTTTGAATACGTGCATGCCGCCCCAGAGCGGGACGTCCGGCGTGAACTCGCCGCGATGGTTGACCGGGGTGTAGGTCTCCAGTCCATACCGCTGACCGGTGTAGAAGTCGTCTGTGCCATGACCGGGGGCGGTGTGCACCAGGCCGGTGCCTGCCTCGAGCGTCACATAGTCGCCGAGAACGATGAGGCCTTCGCGCGGCAGGAAGGCGTGGCGGTACTTGAGGTGCTCGAGGGCCTCCCCGCGGAAAACCTTCACCACCCGTTCGCCGCTCCAACCGAACTTCGCCGCCACGCTGCTGAGCAGTTCCCTGGCGACGAGAAAATGCGCGCCGTCGTGCTCGACGACCGCGTATTCGAAGTCGGGCTTGACCGCGATGGCCATGTTCGCCGGAAGCGTCCACGGCGTGGTGGTCCAGATCACCGCGTAACAGGGCTTCTCCACCGGGAGGTCGAGCGAGGCCACCGACTCGTCGGTCAGCCGGAAGCGGACGTAGACCGATGGCGAGGTGTGATCGTCATACTCGACCTCTGCTTCCGCCAGGGCACTCTGGTCGAAGGTGCACCAGTGAACCGGCTTCAGACCCTTGTAAACCAACCCCTTCTCGAAGAACCTGCCGAGCGCCGAGGCGATGTCCGCCTCGTACTCGTAGGCCATGGTCATGTAGGGGTTGAACCAGTCGCCGGTCACTCCCAGGCGGATGAAATCGGCGCGCTGGTCGTCGATGTACTTCGAAGCGAAGCTGCGGCACTCCCGCCGGAACTCGGCGGGCGACAACTCCCGCTTCTTCGAGCCGAGGACCTTGTCGACCGCGTGCTCGATGGGAAGACCGTGACAGTCCCAGCCGGGGACGTAGGGGGAGTCGAATCCCATCATCGTGCGCGACTTGACGACGAAATCCTTGAGGATCTTGTCGAGGGCATGGCCGATGTGAATGTGGCCGTTCGCGTAGGGAGGGCCGTCGTGCAGAACGAAGCGGGGACGGCCTGCCGACTTCTCCCGGATCAGACGGTAAAGCTCGATCTCCTGCCATGCCTCCAGCCGCTTCGGCTCGTTCTGTGGCAGGTTCGCTTTCATCGCGAAGCTGGTCTGCGGGAGATTCAGAGTCTTCTTGTAGTCGCTCGATTCGGCCATGGTGGGGGGCGAAACTAACAGCGGCGCTCCGGGATTTCAACAAGGGCTTCGCTCTCGACGGGAACCGGCACCAGGCAGACTCCACGACGCGGACAGCTGTCATGTGGCGTGCGGACGCGCTGATGACGCCGGTTGGCGGGAGGGACTTCAGGGAGGAGGGAAGCTTTACGTCAGCTTGGAGAGCTCTTGGTCGAGATGAGTCAGCGCTGCTTCGAGCGATACTTTCCGACTCTCGCTCTCGGTTGCGTTGAGCTCGTTGACGATTCGCCGTCTGGACAGCTCCAACCCTTCGCGCTGCGTCCTGAGCTCGAGCTCTTCTTTGGTCGGACGTTTCTTCTTGTCCTGCTCGCGCTGGTCTTCAGCATCCTGCCACTGCGACTGCACTGATTTGCTTTCAAATCCACGGGCCATGACTGCATCTTAAAGCACCGGGTGTGCCCGATTCCATTCTTGCAGGGGCGCAGGTGAAAGAAAGTTGCTCCATCAGCCTGAGACGTCCGGCGCCGTTCGATCGCTGAGCCTTCCCGATTACAGTCCTCCGGCGGCCAGCGCCCGAGCGGAGGAGGTGCGCACGCGATCGCCGGGATGGAGCGGATGCTTTGGGGAAAAGTCGTTCAGATCGAGGAGCTCGGGAACGCTCAGGCCATGGCGTTTGGCGATCGAAAAAAGGGTGTCGCCCTTTTTTACGGAGTAGAAATCAACACTCTGGCTGAGCAGGGCACCGAGCTCGCGGGCGCGCACCGGGAGGTAGACCGAGTCTCCGTCGCGGAGGTCGTCCGACTTACGGCCGTTCATGGCCAGCAGGGTTTCCACGCTCGCACCGACAACACTGGCGATGCGTTTGAGGGAGTCTCCTTCGCGCAGGGTGAAGGAGCAGAGTGCCATGGAGGCGTCGTCGTTTCGCAAGGTGTTGCCGCGTGCGGTGAGCGAGTCGGAGGCGCGTGCGGGAATCCGGATGCTGGTCCGTCCCGGTGGAACCAGGGACTGGCGGAGGGAGGGATTGAGCTCGCGGAGGACAGCCTCGTCAATCTGACCCGCTTCGGCGATGTAGTGCAGAGAGACAGGACCCTCGATCTCGACCCTCGCCGTCTCCACGGAAACGGGGTCGCCCAGCCGGAATCCATACGCGGAGGGGTCGCTGGCGATCATCAGCGTGGCGAAGAATGTGGGGACATAGCCGCGCGTCTCCCTTGGAACCGCGGTCTGTTCGAGCAACTCCCAGAACGTGGTGGCGCCCGTCGCGGCCATTGCACGGCGAATCCGGTTCGGGCCGGCGTTGTAGGCTGCCAGAGCCAGCGACCAGTCGTTGAACTGGCGATAGAGATCCTTGAGGTACGCC
>JBDSGC010000158.1:0-3861 GCA_039919215.1 Thermoanaerobaculia bacterium
TCCTGCGACACCTCGAGCAGGCGTTGCTCCCCCTCACAGCGTTCGGTGATGTGCAGAAGGGGCGCCCCCGGCTGCTCCACGAAGGAGCGCATCACCGTGTCCACCGGCTGTCCCGACGACTGCGCCATGCTGCTCCAGAAGTCCTCGGCGCTGGCGTTGTTCCAGGCGTAGCGAGTGAGGTACTGGCTGATGCTCTTCCGGAAAACCTCGGGCCCCAGCCACTCCTCGATCATGCCCAGGACCGATGCAGTTTTCCCGTACGCGATGCCATCGAACAGGCTGAAGATCTCGCGCGGGGTTTCCACACCGGTGCGGATCTTTCGTGTGCTCTGGCGGGAATCGGTGGCCAGTGCGGCCAGGGTCTGGTTCACCGCGTCGAGGTCGAGCCTCCACTCCGGATGCCACGCCTCCAGCGGGCGCCGCGTCATCAACGTCGCGAAGCCCTCATTGAGCCAGATGTCATCCCACCACTTCATGGTGACCAGATCGCCGAACCACATGTGTGCGATCTCGTGGGCGATCACGCCGGCCACCAGTTTGCGATCCTCCGTGGAAGCGGTGGCATCGTCCAGCAGCAGGAAGGATTCGCGGAACGTGATCGCGCCGGCGTTCTCCATGGCTCCCGCTTGAAAATCGGGGATCCCGATCAGGTCGAGCTTGGCGAAGGGATAGCGAATCCCGAAGTAGACATTGTCGTAATGAAGGACCGCCTGCGCCGTGTCCAGTGCGAATCGGGCCAGTCGCTCCTGACCCGGCGTGGTGCAGACTCGGATGGGGATGTCGTCCGAACTTCCTTTGAGACAACGGAAGTCGCCCACCAGCATGGCCACCAGGTAGCTGGAGATGGGCGGCGTCGGCGCGAAGCGCACCGTGTGTTTGCCCCTCCGGCCCGGGGTATCGGAAATCATCTGCGCGTTGGAGATGGCCGAGTCCCGGGAATCGATCACCAGACTGATCTCGTAGACCGCTTTGAAGGAAGGTTCGTCGAAGCAGGGAAACGCGCGCCTGGCGTCGGTGGCCTCGAACTGGGTCACCGCGTACTTGCGCTTCTCGGTCCTGCTCACGTAGAAGCCCCGCAACTCCTGATTGAGTTTTCCCTCAAAGTGCAATTGCAGTCGCGCAGGCCCTGCGGGGATCAGTCGTCCTGCGTCGAGCATGACCGTCTCACTGACCGGTTCGGGCGAGACCGTCAGGGCCATGGTCTCGCCACCAACGAGGAGCGTCGCGGCGCTGAGCGCGAGGTCGAGCGCGTGCAGACGGAGCGTGGTCACCGGCTCCCCGATCTGCAGATCGATCGACTCCTCGCCGGCGAACGTCTCCCGCGAAAGATCAGGAGTGACTTGTAGAACGTATCGCTTCGGAACCACGCGTTCGCCCAGCCGGGCTGCCGACAGAGGAATCGCCAGGAGCAGCAACGCGGGCCCGGCGAATCCTCGAAAGCTCAATCGGAGGCGCGGAGGAAGAGCACCAGCAGACCGATCCCGGCAACGATGAGGATCACGGCAAACATGAGGTTCAGCTTCCCGCCGCGTGCGCCCGTTGGCTCGGCTGCAGTTGTCGAAGGAGCCGTTTCGGTCACGGTGTTGGGAAACGGGGCTGTGTCGCCGGTGGCCACGGTGGGGCCGGACGAGGATCCAGCAGGACTCGCGCCGGAACCTTCTGCAGACCACGTGGAGGCCGGTGCCGGAACCACGGTCGATGAAGTAGACGGATTGGCCGTAGAGATGCTGGCGGTGGCCGTCGTTGTGGTGGCTGCCACGGTCGCCGTGCTCGGAGTCGCACTGGACGCAGCCTTCGGAATCGCACTCGTTGAAGTCGGTGGAGGAACCGTCGTCCATTGGGTCGCCGTGGAGGCGACAGTCCCAGTGGGAGCAGCCGGTGGAATCGTTTTCGGCACGGTCGTTTTCGGCACGGTCGTTGGAGGCGCTGTCGTTGGAGGCGCTGTCGCGGCCACGCTGGTTCTGGTAGGACGGGAAGTGGAGGAAGGGCGGGCTTTGCTGGCGACCTTGGTCGTGGCCACGGGCGGTTTCGTCCTGCCCGCTGCCGGCTGGCTGGTCCCGGCTCTGGATCCGCTCGTCGAAGTCGAAGAGGTCGCTCGCGTTGTGGAGCTCTTCGCCGGACGTGACGTGACCGCCACGCCGCTGGCGTTGCCGCTGCTGCCCTTCGACGGCACGGTCGCGGATCTCGGAATGCTCTTCGGAGGAACCTCACTGGAGGGCACTGACGCTGAGGGAAGCCCGTTGACCGGCGTTTCCGGTGCCGGCTGGCTTCTGACGACCGAGGGAGGGCGCGGGGCGCGCGGCGCAGAGTGGATCCCCAGCCGCACCAGTCGCGAAGCTGCTTGCTGCACGAGAAACTGCCGCGACTCGCGCGTCGGGTAGAGCGTTTGCCCTCCCACCACCAGCACCGCGTCGGCGATGCGGCGGCCGTAATCGGGATACTGCCGGAGCATCGTCAGCAAGGCTCCCCCCTCCGTGCTCGCATCAAAGAAGGCGCCGGTGGGAGACTCCAGCGAGTAACGCCAGAGGCGATCGATATCGGATTCGACCCGCAGAGCTTCCCGTGCGGCCTCGCGCTGTCCTCCCGGCGGCGCCGCATCTGCCGCGGTGCGCGCCTGGGCCAGAGCCTCCACGAATCCCTCGCGCTCGTTTGCTTCCGCGGAAGCCTGCACCCGCCGCAGGGCCTGGGCGACATCCTGATTGGCGATCTGCGAAGAGGTTTCCGGGAACGTCGCAGGCTCAGGAAGGGGCTGCGCCGCCCGAGGGACCGCGGGAGCCAGACCCTGCTCACATTCGGTGGGAACGATGGACGAGGCCTTCTCGCGCACGGCGACCGTCGGGTTCAGCGGTCGCTGACCGAATGCGGGCATCGCGAGCACAGCGAACGACACGGCGACTCCGGCCCACACCCCGATCGAGCTCATCGTGCCTGATTCTAGCCCGCATTTCTCACGCCCGTCCGTCGCCAGGCCGCGAAACGCAGCTTGGAGGCCAGGCCCGCCACGGAAACGCGACGACGGCATACTCGACAATGCGGCCAGCAGCGATTCCGAGCGCAATGAAGCAAACGCGCCACTCACCGCGTCCGCATCAGGATGAATGTGAGAAATGCGAGCAGGCCGCGATCCGGCCAGGACCTCGAAGTCCTCATGGGTGGAGGAAGTCCCGGACGATGGAGATTGTCGGCGCCACTTCATTTTCACGGCGTTCCCGGTCGATCGCCCATCCGCTCGATCTTGGTGCGATATCGCGCGACCTCTTCCGTGATCTGGATGTACGGCAAGGCACAGGAAAGCTCGATGCGGGCCTGCTCGTACTGGCCGGTCTCGAACAGGGCCACCGCGTCGTAGTAGCGAAGATCCTCTTCCCCTCGAAGGAACGCTCCCAGCCGGGCGAAGGCACGCACGGCGCCCGGAAAATCACCGATGCGGTAAAGGCCTGTGGCCGCCGCGGCGATGGCGTCGCGTGATGCGTTGGGCGCTCCGGCAACTCGCGCGTAAAGCTCGCCCGCCTGATCGGTCGTGCCGCTCGAAGCGAGCCGACCGGCCTGTCGCAGCGTGGCCACCACATCGATCGATCCCGGCTCGGCCTGAGACATCCGGGCATCGAGCTGGGCGTCGGCGGCAGCCGATGACGGCGCCGCCTGCGGAACTGTTTGCGGAGCCGTGGGCACCTCGGCGCTGGACACCTCGGCGGCAGGCGGCACGGCGCTCGAAACCGGCGATTCCTGCGCGGTCGCCGCCGGGTCGGCCGGGGCTGGTGGCGGAACATTCTTCCTCGTCGACGCACAACCGACGATCAGCAGCATCGATATCAGACAGGCCGTACGCATTCCGGCGCCTCCCGAACTCCCGCAGCACTC
>JBDSGC010000159.1:0-4937 GCA_039919215.1 Thermoanaerobaculia bacterium
AGGGACCCGCCCCGGCACGAAAGCTACCAGCTTGCACAGCAGAACGTCTTGGAGCGTGATCCTGGCGGAGCTTTGGGCAACCAGCGCCGCCGGCCGTGCCGGACTAATGCGACTTGGTTTCGTTGACCTGAATGGAGGCGACCATCTTGTTGAGCACCGCGGAGTAGTTCGCGGCGTCGCGCTCCGGGGTGATGAACAGCATGTAGATGAGGTGCTCATCGGCCAGCTGGCGCGTCACTACAGTGACCCTTTCGTCCACTCCGGTCGCAGGGTCCACTCCACGCATGGCCACCGCCAGCGCGGTTCCGCCAGCGACCTGGATCCGTTGTCCGGATCCATTGGCCACCTGGAGATACGGGCTATTCTGGCGCAAGGTGTTGATCAGATCGTCCGTGGCATCCTCAATCGCGGCTCCCTGCGAACGACCGCCGTTGCCGCGCAGATTGTTGCGTTGACTCGACCCGTTTCCAAACGGATCGTAGTGATTGATGATCGCCGCGTAGACGATCTCGTTCTGCCCGTTCGAAGAGACGATGCCCCCTTCCGGCGCGATGGTCACACCGGTGGAACCCTGCTCATAGAGCTTCCAGTTGGAGGGGTACGAGATCCGGTACACGCCGAGCTTGTTCGTATACGACTTGAATGAACTCGAAGGCGCCGGGACATTGATGCTGGCGCCGTTGACGCTCCCACGCGAGGGCGGAGGATTCTGCCCGCCACCGGCACTACGCTGCCGCGAAGCCTGCTGCGGGGTGGGCGCCGCGCCCGAGCCACCGAGCCGGCCCTGAACCTGTCGCAGTCCGGCGACGTTGGTGGTGGGGTTGTCTGAGACCTTCAGCACACGCGCTTCCTGCTGGATGCGCGCGATCCGATCAGGAGGTGCGGGGTGGTCCGAGAGAAAGGTGGTCTTCCGAGCGGTGTCCGTCTTCTCCAGAGTCTGGAAAAAGCTGACCATGTCGCCCGGTGAGTAATTGGACGCTGCAAGGATCTGAGACCCGCGAATGTCCGCCTGCGTTTCCAGATCGCGGCTGTACTTGAGGAACAGCGCGTTCAACCCGAAACCGCCGACCGCGTTGATGATCTGTCCCGCCCCCTGACCGACCTTTCCTCCCAGCAAGCCGCCGAGAATGCTGATGCCGGCCTGGGCCAGATAAGCCTTGGAGGCCTGGTGGGTGCCGTGACGGAGGGATACGTGGGCGATCTCGTGAGCGATGACGCCGGCGACCTCCCCTTCATTCCGGGCCTGCTCCAGAACGCCCCGATTGACATAGACGAAACCGCCGGGGAGAGCGAAGGCATTGATGTCCTGCGAGTTCACCACTCGGAAACGGTACTGAAACTGAGGACCGCCTGCGTTGACAGCGAGCCGCTGCCCGATACGATTGACGTACGAATTGATCGTCGAGTCATTGAGGATGGGCATCTGCTGCTCGGCTTCCTGAGCAGACTGCTGACCCACCTCGACGTCCTGTTGCGCGGAGAAGAGATTGAATCCTGATTTGATTCTCGTCTGCGCGTCGGCGATCCCCGTCGTCATGACGAGGGCAGCGATCACTGCGATCGCGGGCCGGGAAACGATGCTGTTGATCCGGTTCATGGGACCTCCTTGTAAGCACCCTGACCATTGCAGCGATGATGCCGGATTGCTCCCCCTAAGCTTCAGGGAACAGACCAGATACACGCCCTGAATCCGGGACGATGTGACCTGCTCTGATGGTGATCGGCGAATCGCAAGCGGGCGGGACTGCGGGGCCGCGATGCGCAAGGCTGGCGCGAATTGTTCTTCGGTGCTGCTGGTTGTCCATCCTCGTCGAGGTGATGCGCGTGCGCCGGTCTGTTCTCCCCTTTGTGATTCTCCTGCTCGCGATCAGCGCGCGCGGCTCCGTCCTGCCCGGATTCTCCATCAAGACCCTGGGCACCACCGCCGGTTTTGTCACCTCGCTGGCGGCCGACTCCCGGGGCACCCTCTACTACACCACGCAGGACGGTGGGCTCTACCGGTTTACACCTCCCGCCGGTGTGAATGACAGCTGGCAGAGCACCCTGCTGGCTCGCGTCGACACGGTCGCCGTCAGCGACTCCGGCCTTCTCGGAATGTCCCTTCGCGACGATCAGACCGCGGTGGTTCACTACACCACACCCAATCTCAGTCCGAATCGGATCGGTGATGTGCTGGCCGACGTGGTCTCCTCGATCGACCTCCGTTCGGGCAAGGAAACCGTTCTCCACACGTTTGACGCCAACGTCGCGGTGACGGAGCAGGGAGAATCTGGAGAACACCACGGAGGAAACCCCACCGTCGCTCCCGACGGCTCCGTGTTCGTGGGGATCGGCGACTACAACATTGGCCTTCTGGTATTGCTGCCGGGCTGGCATGCCGGTCGGGTGTTCCGGATCTTCCCCGACGGATCGACCCGCGAATTCGCGAAGGGGTTTCGCAATCCGTTCGACATCGCCTGGGACGACGCGCATCAGAGGCTCATCGTTCCCGACAACGGGGTGGGGCGTGACGATGAGATCAACATCATCCACTCTGGCGATGACGCCGGCTGGCCCAACACCGCCGGCAACGCCCCGCCGTGCGAAGGCTGTACGCCACCCGTCTACGTCTTCCCCACCGTGGTCGCGCCAACCGGCCTCGTCGCGCTCAAGGGTCGCAACCCGATCCTCCAGAGCGGGTACCTGTTGACCGCGTTCGTCTCGAAAGCGATCTACTACATTCCGGACATCGATGCTCGTCCTCTGCCTTCGCCGATCGCGATCGTCAAAGGCGAGCCGGGCGTGATGATCGACATCGCCGAGGGAGGCAATGGGGAGCTGGTGTTCGCAACGCCGAAGACGATCTATCGATTGAACGTGCCCGCTCGCGGAGACTGCAACGGCGACGGGCTGGTGAATCTCCAGGACCTCTCGGCGCTGGCCGCCCAACTGGCCGCTGGAACGCAGACCCTGGCGTCGGTGCTGACCACCACGCCTCCGGGGTCGTTCGGATGCGACGCCGACGGCGACGGCTCGATCACCTCCGCCGACACCGCGGCCCTGATGGCCACGCTCCATCTGCGACTTCGCTCCGTGCGGCGCCGGTAGCGCATCGCAAGAGGCGCATCGGGCGGGCGATCGCAGACCGCACCGGCCGATACGATAACCTCTCACGCGCGTGCAACGGAATCCTTACCTCCCCACCGCCGAATTGACCTCTACGTTCCGGCTCGATCTCGCTGTTCTCTGCGCCATCGCCCTGGCCAAACTGCTGCTTCACGCCTGGACCAACGGCGCGTACGGATTTCATCGGGATGAGCTGCCGATGCTGGACGACGCGCAGAACCTCGCCTGGGGCTTCGTGGCCTATCCTCCCGTCACGCCAGCGATCGCCCGCCTGGCCCTCGGACTCTTCGGGCCCTCACTGTCAGGCCTTCGCTTCTTCGCCGCCGCTGCCCAGAGCATGGCCATGGTCTTCGCCGCACTGATCGCCCGCGACCTCGGAGGCAGGCGATTTGCGCAGACGGTCACCGCGGTCGGAGTGGCCATCTCGCCGATCTCCTGGGCCGCCAGCACCATGTTCCAGTACGTCACCTTCGACTTTCTGTGGTGGGTGCTGCTGGCCTGGATGGTGGTCCGGCTGATTCGGACCGACAACGCGCGCTGGTGGCTGGCCATCGGTGCGGTCATCGGCGTCGGCATGCTGACGAAGTACACGATGGGGTTCTACGCTCTGGGCATCGCGGCGGGCACGCTGCTCACGCCGATGCGACGTCATCTCCGCAGTCCGTGGTTGTGGGCAGGCGCGGCTCTTTCGATCCTGATCTTTCTTCCAAACCTGCGCTGGCAGATGCAGCACGATTTCATTTCGTTGGAGTTTCTGAAAAGCATTCACGCACGCGACGTTCGCATCGGACGGACAGACAGCTTCCTGCTCGATCAGTTCCGCGTCGCCGCGAACCCCGCCACCATCCCGCTCTGGATTTCCGGCCTCTGGTTTTTCCTGCTGTCCGAGCGCGGCCGGCGCTTCCGGATGATCGGATGGATGGCGGTCATCCCGCTCGTTCTCTTCATCCTGGCAAAGGGTCGTGGCTATTACACCGGCCCGTTGTTTCCCATGCTGATCGCAGGCGGCTCCCTCTGCCTGGAACGATGGCTCGATGCGGGCTCACGAATGAGGCCGCGATGGATGCAGACTGCCGCCTGGAGCCTGCTGGCCGCAGGGGCGGCGATCGCGTTGCTGATCGGGCCGTATGCACCGGTGAATTCACGGTGGTGGTCGGTCGCCAGTGCGCTGAACTCCGATCTGATGGAGGAGATTGGCTGGCCGGATTTGACGCGGACTGTGGCCGGCATCTATCGGAGACTGTCGCCACAGGAGCGCGCAAACACCGGGATCTTCGCAGGCAACTACGGCGAGGCGGGCGCCCTGCATCTTTACGGACCAGCCTGGGGACTGCCCCACGCGATCAGCGGCACCAACTCGTACTGGCTGCGCGGCTACGGAGAGGCGCCGCAGAATCTGATCCTGGTCGGCTCCGACATCGAGGATGCTCGGCAGGCCTTCCAGCAGTGCGCGGTGGTCGGACGCATCACCAACTCCTACGGCATAAAAAACGAGGAGAGCACGAAGCATCCCGACGTGTTGTTCTGCCGGGGCCTCAAGCTACCGTGGCCGGAGCTATGGCCGAAGGCGAAGAACTTCGGGTAGCCGGCACGGCCGGCGGCGCAGGTTGCCCAAGGCTCCGCCAAGATCACGCTCCGGGACGTTCCGCCGCGCAGGCTTCTAGGCCAGGACTTCAAGTCCTGGGTAGGCCGGCGAAGCCGGTAGAAGGACAGTAGCCCCCGGCTTCAGCCCCGGCTTCAGCCGGGGGAACGCACCACCCGATGCAGCGAAGCCCGCTTCAGCGGGCGACAGAACAGTCCCGCGTCATGGAGAACCACCGAGGAGTCAATCC
>JBDSGC010000160.1:0-4711 GCA_039919215.1 Thermoanaerobaculia bacterium
GACTCGAGCGACTGTTCGTAGTGCTCCAGCCAGTCAACCGGCACGCGATCGTCGGAATGCATCTCCACGGCTAGACCCTCCAGACCGGCAGCGGCCGTCGCTCGATCGGCGGGGGAGGAAAAGTACGCAGTGATCACGCAGGTGCCATTGCGATCGACTGCCGATTGGCCGGCCGAGTTGGTGAGGAACAGCCGCGACTGGACCAGTTCGCCGAGTGCTTCGTCGGCACCATCGAAAGCGATCTCCAAAACGTGGTCAAGCAAGCGCCGCATCGTAGCAGGGGGAGGCGGCTGCCTTCGGAACGGCGGCATCCTTGCCGGCATGAGCTCGCGAAAGGCGGCCTGCTTCCAATCCCGGAGTCTGCGCGACAGAAAGTCTTGGAGCGCGATCTTGGCGGAGCCTTGGGCAACTAGCCCGCCGGCCGTGCTGGCCTAGGAGTCTGCGCGACAGAAAGTCTTGGAGCGCGATCTTGGCGGAGCCTTGGGCAACTAGCGCCGCCGGCCGTGCCGGCCTAGACTAGCGGGCCATGAATCAGATCAGCGATCGTCTGCGAGGCCTCGTGCAGTCCGACATCCGCCGCATGTCTCGTGAATGTGAGCGGGTCGGGGGCATCAACCTGGGACAGGGCATCTGCGACCTGCCCACCATTCCGGAGCTCATCGAGGGCGCATGCGAGGCCATCCGAGGATCGAAGGCGACCTACTCGAAATTCGAGGGGATCGATCTGCTGCGCGAGCGGATTGCTCGCAAGGCAGAGACCTTCAATGGCATGCGGGTGGACCCGGCGAACGAGCTCGTGGTGACCGTTGGATCGACGGGAGGGTTTGCCGCCGCGACCATGGCCACGCTCAACGCCGGGGACGAGGTCATCCTGTTCGAGCCTTTCTACGGGTATCACCTCAACACCCTCCGCATCCTGGGGATCGTTCCGAAGTTCGTGCCGCTGCTGGCGCCGGACTGGAGCATCGACTTCGATGCCTTGCGCGCCGCGTTCGGACCGAAGACGCGGGGCATCGTGGTCTGCACCCCTTCCAATCCCTGCGGCAAGGTTTTCACCCGCGAAGAGCTCGAGCAGATCGGCGCGCTTTGCGCTGAGTTCAACGCCTGGGCCTTTACCGATGAGATCTACGAGTACATCGTGTACGACGGACTCCGCCATACCTCGATGGCCTCCATCGACTCCTGCCGCGAGCGGACCATCACCATCTCCGGTTTCTCCAAGACGTTCTCGGTCACCGGGTGGCGGATCGGCTACGTCGCCGCGGATCAGCGCGTGATCCAGTCCATCGGCCTGGTCAACGATCTGTTCTACGTGTGTGCTCCGACGCCGCTGCAGTGGGGCATCGCCCGAGCTCTGGAGATCGGTCAGGGGTATTACCGAGATCTGGCCGACGACTACCAGAAGAAGCGGGATCTCCTGGCGTCGGCGCTCACGGCCGCGGGCTTCCAGCCGTCGGTGCCGGCAGGTGCGTATTACATGCTGGCGCGGATTCCGGAGGACATGAAGGACGATCGCGCCGCGGCCGACGCCCTGCTCACCTCGACCGGCGTGGCCTCAGTGCCTGGCTCGGCCTTCTTCTCGTCAGACCGCGGCAAACGGATGCTGCGCTTCTGCTTCGCCAAGGATTTCGCTTCGCTCGAAGACGCCTGCGGAAGAATCCGTGCGTTCAAACCCGCCGCAGTCTGAGGCGCCTTTCGGAACGCCGGCATCCCGGCCGGCAAGGGACCGCGAACTCTACTTCTTCTTCGCGGACTGCATGTCCGCCAGGATGTCTTCGGCGTGCTTCGACGTGTCGACCTTCTTGTAAATTTTGCGGATGCGGCCATCGGGACCGATCCAAAACGTGGTCCGTGCCACGCCCCAGGTGCGACGCCCCTGCAGGTTCATCTCTTTCCACACTCCGTACATCTTGGCCACATCCGCCGTCTGGTCGGAGAGGAGCGGGAAGTTGAGGTGATGTTTGGTCTGGAAGGCGTTGTGACTTTGTAATGAGTCGGTGGATACGCCGAGGACGGTGGCGCCGGCTTTGGCCAGGTCGCTCTCGTGATCGCGGAACGAGCAGGCTTCGGCGGTGCAGCCAGGAGTCTCGTCTTTGGGATAAAAGTAGAGGATCACGTCCTTGCCGGCGTGTTCCTTGAGCGACATTTCTTTTCCGCGGGTGGAGGGCATCCGGAAGTCGGGCGCCACGTCTCCCACCTTCGGTTCGTAGAAGTCCTGCATGGTTTTTTCTCCTGCCGGTTGACTAGTTCAAGAGCGCGCTGCCGAACAGCACCTTCTCGGCGATGAGCACCGCGTTCAGCGCGGCACCGCGGCGGAGATTATCGCAGACCGCCCAGACCCAGAATCCACCGGCGATCGACGGGTCCTGCCGGATCTCCACGATCAGGACTTCGTCTTTGCCTGCCGCATCGACCGTCCCGTACGAGTCGTCAGGGTCCGCCACCGTGATGGCGGGATTCCCGGCCAGCCGCGTTCGCAGCGCCTCGACCTTGACCGAGGTTTCCATCCTGAGGAAGAGGGAGAAGGTGTGACCGTGGAAAAGGGTGCCCTGGGTGATCGACAAGGCGATCTCGCAGTCCGGATTCGTCAACGCTTTGATCTGGGAGATCACGTCGACTTCATGGCGCTCGGGTGCAGGATAGAGATTGAAGGCCAGCTGACGATCGAACACTTCCTTCGGCACATTCTGGAGGTTCAGGACGCCGATGGTCTGCTGGACCAGCTCGTCGATTCCTGCCTGATCGAAATGCGACGCCGGCTGGACGACGGTGGCAGTGCAGCTTTCGATGCGCCCCAGCGACTGCAGCTGGTGCAGAATCAGAGCGAGGGGGATGGCGATGGGGTGCGGCGAGATCAGGATTTCATCGGCAGCGTCGACCTCCTCCAGATTCACTCCGGCTACGGCGAGTTTTCCATCCTCTGCGCTCGACGGCTGTGAGAGGTCGATGGCCACAAAGCGATCCTCGGCCATCCGTTGAATCCATTCCGCGTTCTTCGCCGCCGGGCCGCAGAACAGGACCAGGTCGCAGTCTTCCAGTTCGTCGTCCGATACCGCGACCACCACCGCCGGGCTGTCACCCACCTCCGTGAGAGCGCCGACTTCCGAACCGATGGAGTCGAGGAGCACCACTTTCTCGAAGGGAAAGGCACGTTCCTGGAGGATGGATTTGATCTCGTTTCCGACCAGCGTCATCGAGTTGACGATGCCGATGCGGAAGCCGGACGGGTGCTTGGGGTCGGGCATCAGGAGGGCGTTTTTAGCACAACGGGAAGGATTTCCGCGGAGGGCTGCCCCGACGAACCCTGCAGGGAGCGATCAGTGGCCTTCTACGGGAGCAGGCTGCAATGGTTCCCGCGGTTTGCGAGAGGGAAAGGCGATGGAGAGCAGCCGGTTGAAGGGGCCGGAGATGAGGTAGGCGATGGCCATTCCGAAGAGTACCTGTCGGGGCCATTTGATTCCGACCGCGAGAAGCATTGCCAGGGCGACGATGTACATCATGGAGCGCTCTTTCTGCAGATTCATCCCTTTCTGGCTGCGCCAGCGGATCGGCGAGACCATGGCGAA
This sequence comes from Thermoanaerobaculia bacterium, assembly GCA_039919215.1. Classification (GTDB taxonomy): domain Bacteria; phylum Acidobacteriota; class Thermoanaerobaculia; order Gp7-AA8; family Gp7-AA8; genus JBDSGC01. The sequence continues at coordinate 3,567 of JBDSGC010000160.1, forward strand.
GGCCACGGCTGCGGTGACCACCAGCATCACCACCGCGAATCCCTGCTCGGTCACCGGCGAGGGAGCGAAGTAGATGATCGACGCGAGCGTGAGCGCTCCGGCGGGGCTGGGCAGTCCCACGAAGTAGCGATAGTCGGTCTTGCCGGTCATCACATTGAATCGCGCCAGCCGGAGAGAAACGCCCACCAGAAACACGAAGGCGATGCCCACTCCCAGGTTGCCGAGGACATGCAGGCCCCACGCGTAAACCAGGATGGCCGGCGCGGTGCCGAAGGTGACGATGTCCGCCAGCGAGTCGTATTGCTTGCCGAACTCACTGGTCGCGCCCAGGCCGCGGGCCACGGCCCCGTCGAACGTGTCGCAGATGGCGGCAATCAGCAGAGACAGGCAGGCGATCTCGAAATGATGCGTGGCCAGATCCACCCGATCGTTGGCGATGGCCTCCATGGCCCGCATGCTGTTGACGATCGACCGGAAGCCGAAGAAGAGATTGGCAATGGTGAAGAGCGTGGGGACGATGTAGACCCCGCGGCGCAGACCTCGTCGCACTTCGGCGCGCTCCATCATCTGGCTTCTGCCTCACCGGCGTTCGCCAAACGGTGGCTGGCGTGAAGGAGCCATCTCGTCGGGCCAGCGAGCGCCGCTGCCCCGCGCAGGGTCAGGACGGAAACGGAGGAGATCGATCCTTCGCTGCTGAGGAGCGTGGGTGTCATGTGAGGGGATGGTAATGCAAAGAAAGGTCCGCCCGGCGGCAGGATCCCGAAAAGGAAACGAGGGCTCCGGAGAGCCCTCGTCAGAGCTTGTGAGGAAGTGGTCAGGCCACAGCGTGTTGCGATTCGTAGATGCGGATCCTGCCGGCCATCTGGTCTTTCAAGTGCAATTTTCGCTTCTTCAACGTCTTTTCCTCGAGCTCTTCGTCGAGGGTGACCTGGTCTTTGGCAGAGAGCTCGACGAGTCGCGACTCACAGGTGTGGTGTTCTTCGAGCCATTGACGAAACTCATCATCTTCGGTGCCGAGAATCTGCTGAAGGTCCGAGAAGCGAGTGGACATCCTTGCGTCCTCCTTCGAAGTGGCAATGCAGGGGAAATTGTAGCACCGGGAGGAGGCGGTGGCGCTTTTTCAACGACGCTCTTAAATAACCTTA
>JBDSGC010000161.1:0-19410 GCA_039919215.1 Thermoanaerobaculia bacterium
GTCTGCTCCATGCCGTCGAGCCGATCGCCGTGATGGCCGGTGATCCCGATCTCGATTCCACGCTGGCCGGCCTATTCGGAGTGCAATCGCAACTGATTCAGTTGCTGCGGCCGAACGGGGATGAGCCCTGGGCTCTCGGAGTTCACCACTGCGACACACTTCGAAAGTGGACTTCCGTCGAAGTCTCCCGATTCTCGGAGATCGGGCGATGCGCCACGCTCGCCCTGAACAACGCCCTGCTCCACGAACGAGCGTTACGGGAGATCACCAAAGTCACGGCCATCCTGGACCAGATTCCCGAGGCAGCAGCGATCTACGATGCTTCGGGCCGGCTGGAAAGGATGAACGTAGCTGCCTCAGGCGAAGCGCTGTCGCTGTTCGCACAGGATCCCGAGACACGCATTCTCAAGGGACGTCATCGACACATCGACGGGACGCCGCTGGAGGCGAGCGACCTGCCATCCATGCGGGCATTGAGGGGAGAGGTGGTCCGCTCGGACTATCTGATCCATGACCCCCGGGTCGATGATGATCGCGTCATCAACTTCAAGGCGGTGCCTATTCATGACGGCGTTGGCCGCATCATCGGGTCGGTCGTGTTGACGCGTGATGTCACCGATGAGCGTCGAACCAGCGAGCGCGAAGCCATGCGCCGGCGCCGCGCAGAGTGTCTGGCCAACCTCGGGCTGGAAATGGTGACCTTGCAGACCGAGTTCCAAGAACTCGACACTCCGGCGCTGCAGGTGGCTCAGGCCGTCGCCGGAACCGTGCGGATCTACCTCTACCATCCCGCCAACGCGCAGCTGGAACTGACAGGGTTCGCCTCGACCGAGCCGGGACTGGGGCGGTTGCGGAAGTTTTTCGCAGAGCACCCCTATCGCTCTGGCGAGGGGTTGGCCGGCACCGCCTTCCAGATCGGGCGCCCCATGTTTTTCTACGAGATCCGCGGGGACGCCGTGCTCGATTTCGCGCGCGATGAGAAGGAGCGCGAGGTCACCTCGTCCATGCATGAGCAGAGTCTGATCGCCTGTCCCATCGAATCCTACGGCGAACGGATCGGCGCGATCGTGGTGGCCCATTCCGACCTCCGCCGGAACTTCGATGCGGAGGATCTGGAGTTTGTGCAATCGGTGGCGCAGCGCATCGGAACCGCCAGTCACATCCAGCGGCTCACCCGTCTCTCCAGCGAGGGCCATCGCGCGGCGGAAGAGATTGCCCGCCGCGAGGTCGACGCCCGCGTGCGTTTCGAGGCCGTCCTCGAGTCGGCGCCGATCGGCGTGGCCGTCATCTCCGCCGATGAGCTGCGGTTCGAGCTGGCCAACGCCCGTTTCATCGATTTCGTGGAGCGGTTCGGGAGGATCTCCGCCGACACCCGCCTGCTCGGTCTGCGGGTCGCGGAGGTGATTCCGCCGTTCGAACAGCCGGTGAGACTGGTCGCCGATTCGGGCGAGATGCGGATGGATGAAGGTTACGAAGTTCGGCTGGCCACAGGCAGCATGTACGTCAATCGAGTTTTCTCTCCGGTGCGTGGTCGCTTTTCCGGAATCACCCAGAGCATCACCATTCTGGTTCAGGATGTGACCGATCAGGTCCGAGCCAAGAGGGAGATCGAAGACCTGGCCCAGGCTATGGGGGAACGGTCCGCCCGCCTGGACTCCATTCTGGCCTCCATGACCGATGGGCTCTGGGTTTACGACGCCGGCGGGAAGGTGATCTCCGTGAACGAGGCCGCGCTCACGATGTTCGGACTGGCCTCGCGAACGGAAGCTGTGGAGCACGGATCACTCGAACGGTTCGAGCTGCGGTATCCGGACGGTCGAGGCATACCGGCGGACGATCTTCCCTATGCTCGCGCACTTCGCGGCATGACCGTGCCGGACTATCTGGCCATGGGGCGACATCTCATCAGTGGAAAAGACCTCGACCTGTCGATCGCCGTGGCCCCCATCGAGAGCAATGGGATCGTGGGAGCGGTGTTGGTGATGCGCGACATCACAGCGCTTCAGGAACTGGACCGCAAGAAAGACGAGTTCCTCAGCGTGGCCTCCCACGAGCTGCGCACACCACTGACCACCATCAAGGGTTACACCCAGCTCATCGCTCAGACCATCAACGACCTTCCGGCCGAGGAACGAACGACGTACTTGAACGCGGTCCTCGGAGAGATCGACCGGATGATGGGCTTGATCTCGGAGCTGCTCGACGTCTCGCGGATCGAGACCAACCGGCTGCAGATCGATCGTCAGTCGGTGCGGTGGCTCGAGTTTCTTCAGCGTCGCGCGGCAGCCTTTCGCATTCAGAATCCTTTGCGAGAGATCCGCTTCTCCTCGAGTATCCCCGAGACCATCATGCTGGTGGATCCCGACCGGATCCGTCAGGTCGTGGACAATCTGCTTTCCAACGCCGTCAAGTACTCGCCAGAGGGAAGTCCGATCGAGGTGAGTGTGAGCGTCGAAGGCGACTCCATGAGGACCGCCGTCATGGACCGCGGAATCGGGATTCCTTCCGACGAGCTGAACAAGTTGTTCGAGCGCTTCCACAGGGCCAGAAACGTGTCCAGTCGGTACTACGGAGGGTTGGGGCTCGGTCTCTACATCGCGAAGGCCATCGTGGAGGCTCACAGCGGATCGATTGGCGTGGTGAGTGAAGAAGGTCAGGGCGCGACCTTCACCGTCGGCCTCCCGCTGCACTGACGAGTGCGTTCATGGAGTGCTTCGGCGTTTGCCGGCCGCGACTGTGGCAATCGCGCTGCGAACGGCGAAAACGTTTCAGGATAGAATCGCGCGGTTTTTCCAGAGGGAGGTCTCCATTGGCAGGATTCCGTCTGCTTCCGCGCGAGGAAGCTTTTTACGCTGACTTCATTGCCATGGCTGATCAGGTCAAGATCGGTGCGCGGCTGCTGGAAGAGATGCTGGCCTCCCAGCCGCCGATCGCGGACAAGGCCCATGAGATCAAGGAAGTCGAGCACAAGTGCGACTTCCTGACACACGAGATCATCCAGCGGCTCAACCGGACCTTCGTGACCCCCATGGATCGGGAAGACATCCACTCCCTGGCCCGGACGATCGACGACGTGATGGATGCCATCGACAACGCCGCCGCCCTGATTCCGCTGTACAAGATCGATCGCGTGCGTCCCGGTGCGCGGGAGTTGGCCAAGGTCATCTCCGCCTCGGCCGAGGAAGTACGTCGCGCGCTCGAAGCCCTGGAGAAACGGACTGGCGTGCTCGAACGAGCCGTAGAGATCAACCGCCTGGAGAACGAAGCCGACCGCATCCACCAGCGCGCGGTCGGCCAGCTCTTCGACGAGGAGCGGGATCCCATGGTCGTGATCAAATGGAAAGAGATCCTCGACCTGCTCGAAGAAGCGACCGACCGTTGTGAAGACGTAGCCAACCTGCTAGAAAACGTCGTCGTCAAACAGGGCTGATGTCGCACCAACTGTGGATCGTCGTGGGGTTGATCGCCGTCGCGCTAGCGTTCGACTACATCAATGGGTTTCATGATGCGGCGAACTCCATCGCCACGATCGTCTCCACCCGCGTCCTCTCCCCCGGGCAGGCAGTCCTCTGGGCGGCCTTCTTCAACTTCATCGCCGCGTTCGGATTCGGCACCGCGGTGGCCAAGACCATCGGCAAGGGGATGATCGACGTCAAGGCGGTCACTTTCGGAGTGATCTTCGCCGGACTGATGGGGGCCATCGTCTGGGATCTCATCACCTGGTACTTCGGCCTTCCCACCAGCTCCTCTCATGCCCTCATCGGGGGGTACGCTGGAGCGGCAGTGGCCCGGGCTGCTTCGTTCTCAGTGATCATCCCCAGCGGATGGACCAAGACGCTGATCTTCGTCATCCTCTCGCCATTGATCGGACTGGCCGCCGGCCTGATTCTGATGACCGCGACCTTCTGGATTTTCCGCCGGGTGGTGCCGAGGAAGGTGGACAAGTGGTTCCGCAAGCTGCAGTTGGTCTCGGCCGCCCTGTTCAGCCTCAGTCACGGAACGAATGACGCCCAGAAGACGATGGGGATCATCGCCGGTATTCTCTTCACCGCCGGCTACATCAAGACCTTCGACATCCCGCTCTGGGTCATCCTCGCGGCCCATGGGGCGATCGCGCTCGGAACGCTCGGCGGGGGATGGCGGATCATTCACACCATGGGCACCAAGATTACCAAGCTGCAGCCGGTGGGCGGGTTTGCTGCGGAAACAGGCGCCGCCATCGCCATCTTCACTGCGACGCATTTCGGCATTCCGGTTTCTACCACGCATGCGATTACCGGATCGATCGTCGGCGTGGGAGCCACGCGCCGCCTCTCCGCAGTGCGCTGGGGCGTGGCCGGGAAGATTGTCTGGGCCTGGCTGCTGACCATCCCGATGGCAGCCGCGATCGGCGCCGGTACCTACCTCATCGCCCACCTGTTCGGTGCCAGCTAGGTCGGCTCGGCGGCGCTGGGTTGCCCAACACTCCGCCAAGATCACGCTCCAAGCTGGCACGGCCAGCGGCGCTGGTCGCCCAAGGCTCCGCCAAGATTTCGCTCCAAAACGCTCTTCCGCGCTGGCCGCTAGGAAGGGCGATTCGATTCTGCTCGCGTTGAACCTTCACTTCGATGTTCTCTGAAACGCTATTCGCAGCGCCTACACGCTGAATCCGCGGCCCGGTCGATCAGAATTTTTTCGATATACTCGCCGTTTCCATCACATCGCAACGCATTTCATTACGAGGTAAACCCATGAAAACAGACATCCATCCTCAGTATCAGCAGGTTCCCGTTCACTGCGCTTGTGGCGAGCAGTTCACCACCGGCTCCACCCGCAAAGAGCTGCGCGTCGAGATCTGCGCGAAGTGCCACCCGTTCTTTACGGGCAAGCAGAAGCTGATCGATTCGGCCGGACGCATCGACCGGTTCAAGCAGCGCTACGCCAAAAAGGACACCAAGTAATGTCCCTCCGCTCGGCCTGGATCGGTTCGGCCCGTTTGATTGCCGGATCCTTTGGCGCGTTCACCAACGGCCTGACCTCCGCGATGCCTGCGGCGGTCGCCGACAAGAATGTGGACATGCTCATCGGCGGCCAGGCTGTGCTCGAGGGCGTGATGATGCGCTCGCTGACCGGCTACTCGGTCGCGGTCCGTCAGCCGAACGGGGGCGTGTCGATCCGAAAAGAGAAGCTGGCATCGATCGCGGCCCGCTATCCGATCGTGAAGCTTCCCGTCCTGCGCGGCTCGATCGTGCTGATCCAGTCGCTCATGCTGGGGATTCGCGCGCTGAATTACTCGGCGAGCGTGGCCACCGAAGGGGAGACCGGCGAGTCGGAGATGTCCAACTGGGCCGTCGCCGGCTCGATGCTCATGGCCCTGGTCCTCGGTGTCGGCCTCTTCATCCTGGCGCCCCTCGGCCTGACCAACCTGATCCGCCACTATCTCCTCCCGGGCATGGGGAATCTCGGATACAACGCCATCGACGGCGTCATCCGGGCGGTCTTCTTCTTCATCTACATCCTGTCCATCTCCTACATGGATGAGATCAAGCGGGTCTTCCAGTATCACGGCGCCGAGCACAAGACCGTTTACACCTTCGAGGCGAACGAGGAGCTGACGGTCGAGAACGCGCGCACGAAGTCGACGCTCCATCCGCGATGCGGCACGAGCTTCCTGATGTTCGTCATGGCCATCTCCATCCTGGTCTTTTCGCTGGTGCCGTCCACGGTGCCGTTCGCCATCAAGTTCCTGGCACGGGTGGTCCTGATCCCTCTGATCGCGGGACTGGCGTACGAAGTCATCCGATTCTCCGCGCGCCATCTGAACAACCCGGTCTGTCGGGCCATGACCCGCCCCGGCATGCTGCTCCAGAAAATCACGACCAAAGAGCCGGATGACTCGCAGCTCGAGATTGCGCTGATCGCCCTCAAAGAAGCGCTGCTTTACGACGCGATCGAGCCGCAGCAACTCGCCGTCGCCTAGGCCGGGCCGGCACGGCCGGCTTCGTTGATTGCCCATGGCGCCGCCGCGATTTTCGCGGCGACCCTTCTTTCGTAGCAGGCAGCGGTTGCCGCGCTTTCCTGCTGCTCGTAAACTGATCTTCCGGCTCGACTGAACCATGTACGAGAAACTCGACGACATCGAAAAGCGCTACGACGAACTGCAGCGCAAGATCGCCGACCAGGCGGTGGCGACGGATGTCGCTCTCTTCCGCGACACCATGAAGGCGATCGCGGAGATCGAAGACGTCGTTGCGAAGTACCAGCAGCTCCGTGAGGTCCAGAAGCGTCTCGCGGAAACGCGGGAGATGCTGGCCGGGCTGAAAGAGGGAGACGAGCTTCGGGAGCTGGCGGAGCTGGATCTGGCCGATCTCGAATTGCAGGAGCCGGCCCTCGAAAGCGAGATCCGCATCCTGCTGCAGCCGAAGGATCCGAACGACGAGAAGAACGTCTTCGTCGAGATCCGCGCCGGCACCGGGGGCGATGAGGCCTCGCTGTTCGCCGCCGAGATCATGAGGATGTACATCCGGTACGCCGAGGGGAAGCGGTGGAAGGTCGACATCACCGATGCGAACTACTCGTCGGTGAACGGGATCAAGGACGCCATCCTGCAGGTGGAAGGAAAGCGCGTCTATTCGCGGCTGAAATTCGAGTCCGGTGTGCACCGGGTGCAGCGTGTTCCGCAGACCGAGACGCAGGGGCGCATCCACACCTCCGCGATCACCGTCGCGGTGCTGCCGGAAGTCGAAGACATCGACATCGTGGTCAGTGAGAAAGACCTGCGCATCGACACCTTCTGCTCCTCAGGACCGGGCGGCCAGTCGGTCAACACGACCTATTCCGCCGTGCGCATGACCCACCTTCCCAGCGGCGTGGTGGTGTCGTGTCAGGACGAGAAGTCACAGATCAAGAACCGCCAGAAGGCGCTGCGGGTCCTCAAGGCGCGCCTCTACGACATCGAGCGCCTGAAGCGCGAGGCGGAGCTGTCCGCGACGCGCAAGGGACTCATCGGCAGTGGCGACCGTTCCGAGAAGATCCGCACCTACAATTTTCCGCAGGACCGGGTCACCGATCACCGCATCGGCCTGACCGTGCACAACCTCCCCGACGTGATGAACGGCAACCTCGACGTGGTCATCGAGCCGCTCAACTCGCATTTCCAGGCTGAGAAGCTGCGCGAAGCCGTCGAAGCGCGGTAAGTGGAGAGTCCCCCGTCAGTCTGACGGCACCGCTGCCGGTCTGCACACGGATCGGTGTACACTACTGCTCGTGAAGCGAAGGGACCTCGAGAACGCACTGGCCAGATGTGGCTGGCGTTACCTGAGAAGCGGAGGCCGCCATGATGTTTGGACTGACGGGCAGGGTGAAGAAGCGATCCCGCGACACCGGGAGATCAACGAACAGCTGGCACGCGCGATTCTTCGTCGTGCGTGCAGGGGGCGGACATGAGGTTTGAAGGCAAAGTTGTGCGTGACGGTCGATGGTGGCTGGCGAAGGTTCCGCTCCTCGAGGCGACGACCCAGGGCCGCACGCGCAAAGAAGCGCTGGAGATGATCGGTGACTGGCTGGAGACGATGATCGACCGGAAAGGTTTTCACGCCACCGTTTACCCTCACGGATCAGCAGAGTTCGAGATCGCGGGAAACGATGCTGCCGCCATGACCGCGCTGCTCCTCAGGAGACGGCGAGAGGCCAGTGGGACCTCGCTTCGGGACCTGGCGATCCGTCTCGGATCCTCATCGCGGAACGCCTACGCCCGGTACGAGCGGGGCGACGCCGTGCCGACGGTGGAGAAACTCGACGCTTTGCTCAAGGCCACCTCGCCCGGCGGCGATTTCGTGATTCGCGAATCGGGGTGCTAATGCAGAGCGAGTCGCGCTCGCGTTGTTCAATCGGGGTGGTGGATGTCGCGACCCTTCGTTTTCTGACGGAGCCGATGGATCTCGCGCTCGGCGATCCATCGAACTAACGCAAAACAAAAAGGCCGCCCGGAGGCGGCCTGAATGGATGCGCGGGATCGAGGTTATTTCGTCGGGGTGCTGGCCACCGCGGGTGCGGCTGCCTTGATGGTGGCCTTGACCGGAATGGTAATGATCGGAGTGATGCGGTCGTTGGTGTAGATCTTCACGGTACCGTCGACGTCACCCGGCTTTGCGTCGCGGGCCACCTGCAGGTTCACTTCGAACTCGCCCTTGTTCGCACCCGGCTTGACTGCCGCGGTGATGGAGGGGAGGCTCGATTCCGCCTTGGTGACCACGAATTTCTCCGGGGTCTTGAGGTCGTTGGAGTGCAGCAGGACCATGCGGGTGGCCGCAGCATCATTCGGAGCGACTTCGCCGAAATTCAATGCGCTCGGTTCCACGCGAAGCGTAGGCCGGATCACGCCGGCGATGGAGATGGGGTACTCCGGCTGGTGCTTGGAGTTGGTCACGATCTTCAGCTTCTCAGCCAGCGGTCCGATCTTCGCTTCAGGACCGCCGACGGTGATGTTGACCTTGTACTGATTCTGGCCGGGCCTGCCTACATTGGGGGCGCGCTCCGACTCATTGGTGATTTTGGTGTACGCGACTTTCACCCAGTCGGCCGGCCCCTCGATCCGGATGATCTCGAACGGGTCGTCTTCGTCCGAGTAGAGGGTGAGCGTCTGCATCTCGGCATCGCCCTGCAGGAGGTTGTAGCGCACGAAGCCGGCTGGATAGGCTTCGACGTACGGCTTGACCACAGCATGAATGGTCAGCTGGGAGGTGGGAGTGGTGGGGTCGTTGGTCTCCAGCGTGACGCTCTTGGCGATCGGACCGGTGAACGCGGTGGTGTCGACGTGGGCGGTGACCTTTCCGCTCTGTCCAGGCTTGATCACCTTGTCGAAATCGGCCACGGTGCAGCCGCATCCGGGACGGGCAGCGATGATCTGGAGGTCGCTGCTGCCGGTGTTCTTCACGGTGAAGGCCCAGTCGAGCTTCTCACCCTTGGAGACGGTCCCGTAATCCTTGACCGGCTCGACGATGGTCAACCGGGGGGCCTTGTCGGCGTCTTTGGCGGATGAGGGTGCGGCAGTCTTCGCCGCGCCCGATGCCCCGCTCTTTTTCGCCTTGGTGGACTTGCCACCGTCAGCTGCAAACGTGAGAGACGCAGTCAGTGCGACGAGGATCGCCATCGTGACGACAGAAATTCGCTTCGACAACATGGGCAAAATCCTCCTGTTTTGAACGACTTTGATGATGGAAGTGGTGATCCGAACATTGCGCCCCCGGTCACGATTCCCCATGGGACGGATGTTCCGCTTGTACAATTCGCCGCGAAAAGCACGCTTCTTGCTGAGGCGGTTCGGCATGCCCCACATTAAAGATCTCAGCCACATCCAACGCGTCTACCTCATCGGAATCGGCGGTACGGCCATGGCTTCGCTCGCCGGGATGCTCAAAGAGCGAGGATATGAGGTCGGAGGCTCGGATGAGCATGTCTACCCTCCGATGTCCACCTACCTCGAGCAGCTCAACATCACGGTGCTCGAAGGGTATACGAAGGAGCATCTGGAGACGTTTCGCCCCGACCTGGTGGTCATCGGGAACGTTGCTGCCAGTACCAATCCCGAGGCTGCGGCTACGGTCGAGCTCGATCTGCCCTATACCTCCATGCCCGAGGCGATCCACGAGCTCTTCATTAACGGAAAACACTCGATCGTGGTGGCTGGCACCCATGGAAAGACCACCACGACGTCATTGATGGCGTGGCTTCTCCAGTCCGCCGAACGCGATCCCAGCATGGTGGTGGGTGGAATCCCGCTGAACTTCAACCAGAATTTCAAGCTGGGGAAAGGGCCGGACTTCGTCATCGAGGGGGACGAGTACAACACCGCCTTCTTCGATAAGGGCCCGAAGTTTCTGCACTACGGGGCGAATACCCTCCTGCTCAACAACATCGAGTTCGATCATGCGGACATCTACGCCGATCTGGCCGCGATCGTCGAGGCCTTCCGGAAAGCGGTGCAGCTGGTGGCCCCCGGCGATGTCATCGTGGCCAACGCGGATGATGAGAACGTTCGAGGGCTGCGGTCGGACGCCCGTGCGCGCTGGTTCACCTTCGGCTTGTCGCGATCCAGCGATATCTTCGCCACGAACGTGGAGTTCACTCCGGAGGGCGCTTCGTTCACCGCGTGGTGGGAAGGAAGCGAGTGGTTTCGATTCCACACCAATCTGTCAGGCAGTCACAACGTCGTGAACGCGCTCGCCGTCATCGCCATCGCCCGGCTGCGCGGAGTGCAAGCGGAGGCGATCCAGAAGGGACTGCAGACGTTCCGTGGCATCAAGCGGCGGATGGAAGTGCGCGGTGTGGAGCGGGGGGTGACGGTAATCGATGACTTCGCCCATCACCCCACCGCGATCGAAACCACGCTCGACGGCGCGCGCAACCGCTATCCCGGTCGGAGGGTGTGGGCACTCTTCGAGCCGCGGTCGATCACATCCGGGCGCAAAGATTTCGAGGCGGGATATATCCAGGCCTTCCACAAGGCCCACCGCGTCATGATCGGGCCGATCTTCCACAAGGACCGATTTGCTTCCCGGTATGGCCTCGACAAGATGATGTCGGTTCCCAACATCGTCGAGCGGCTCAACGCAGATGGGATCCCCACCCAGCAGATCGATGACGTGGACGCCATCGCCAGCGCGGTCGCGGGGGAAGCGGGGGACGGCGACATCGTGCTGGTGATGTCGTCCGGCGCCTTCGGTGGAGTCCACGAGAAGATTCTGGCGCGGCTGGCCGATCGGGCGGTCTGAGCAGGCGGTCGCAGGGGAGGGCTAGGAGCCTGCGCGGCAGAACTTCTTGGAGCGTGATCATGGTGGAGCCTTTGGCAACCAGCGCCGCCGGCCGTGCCGGCCGCAAGCACAACATCAGCGTCGACGACGTGCGGGAGCGGCGCACCTCGCTCCATCACCTTCGCCGCATCGTTCACGCCGAGAGTCTTCCCTTCGACGTGTTCAAGACGCTGGTCAAGCTCCGGAGGTAACCGTCCTCGGAATGGCGGGCTCTCCTGGCTCCATCCGAGTACAATACGCGGCTCACTACCGCCCGGAGGTCACCGCCGTTGGGGTTTGCTGAAGACGCTGCGAAGCTCATCGAACAAAAGAAATTCGAAGAGTTGGAATCGCTCTGGATGAGCGAGATCGAACGGGATCCCTCGGACGCCGCCGCCTTCGTGCGCACGGCGAAGGCCCTGCGCAAAGCCGAACAGCGCACTCAGTCCGATACGCTTCTGGGCCTGCTTTCGGACGCCCTGGTCGAGCGCAAACTCTGGCCGCAACGGCTTCTGGTCCTGCAGGAGACCGGGCGCCTGTCCAAGCATCCGATGCAACTCCGAACACAGTTCGAGACGGCGTTGAAAAACGCGCATGGACACCGCAGGAGTTTTCCCAAGCTCTTCGCCTTCTCGAAGTTCTCGGATCCCACCACAAACCCGGTAGAACGAGCAGAGAAGATCGAAACCTGGCTTCAGTACGACGAAGGCGAGATGTTCTTCATGGCAGGCCGCGGCGCTGGCGTGGTCACCGAACTCAATCCGGAGTTGGGGATCGCCCGCCTGGATTTCGAAAAGGACAAACGCGTCCCCGTTCCTCTGGGAGCAGCAGCCAAGTATCTGGTGCCTCTCCCCGAAGGACACGTGCTCCGCGAGAAGTTGTCCGCGAACCAGAAACTGCGGGACGAAGCGAAAGCGTCTCCGTCTCTTTTCTTCGCGCGAATTCTGCAGAGCTTCGGTCGTCCCATGATGATGGGCGAGGTGCGCGACGCTGGCATCGGCATCGTTCCGGAGGAGAAGTGGGGTTCCTGGTGGACCGCCGCGAGAAAAAATCCCCAGATTGTGGTCAGCGGAACGGGAGCGAAAGCGCTGTACTCCTGGAACGCTTCCGCCGGTGATGCGGCGACGACGATCCGGCGTGAATTCGATCGTGCCGAGCCGAAGACCAAGCTCGAGCTCGCGCGCAAGCACAGCGCGAGGGGCAAGGAGCTGGCGGATTACTTTTCGTCGACGCTGGCGGCCGAGGCGTCGCGGCTCTCACGGATCGATCCGGCCACCGCATGGCAGATCCTGGCGACGCTGGAGCATCTCCCGGGAACCTACAGCTCCGCCATCGACTCCACCTCACTTCTCAGCGGAGCCCTGGCATCCCGGATCGTGGCTGCTGTGGGCGATAAGGCCCTCCGGGAGCGCGCGCTGCACAGCGTTCGTCAGCATCACGCGGACTGGACCAAGGTCTACAGCGAGGTCTTCTTCCTCGATGAAGAGCCCCGCATGCTCTCGCTGATCATCGATGAGCTGGAGAAAGAGGGACAGGCCGGACTTCGGGATCGGCTGGTCGACGAGACCCTGCGTTATCCCCGCCGCCATCCCCGCGCTTTTTTCTGGTTCGTGCGAAAACTGCAGGAAGAGCCGGCCCTTTCCGACAAAGCGAACTATCAGCTCCTGTTTCAAATCCTCGACGCCATCAGCTCGGATGAGTTCTCGCCCGTGCGCGCCAGACTGAAGGACATGTTCGATAAGGGCGGATTGGGCATCCGCATCATCACCGGTGTCGACAACGAGGATCAGGCCCGTAAGCTGGTGGAGACTCTGGAGCGATACGGGGCTCTCGAAGAGTACCGGCGCGAGATTGTGAAGCACGCGGCCCTCATGAAGTTTCCCTCGCTGCGCGAGCCGCAGGCGGAAGTCATCTACGCCACCGCCGACATGCTGTCCACCAAGCGCGCCGAGCTGGAGAATCTGGTGAAGGTGGATATTCCGGCGAACAACAAAGCCATTCAGGTGGCCCGGGAGATGGGCGACCTGAAAGAGAATTTCGAATACAAGTCGGCCCGGCAGCGCGCGGAATATCTCTCCGCCCGCGCTGTGAAACTGCAGTCAGAACTCGCCGAGGTCCACGTTCTCGACCCCGGGACGATCGATACCTCCGCCGTCCACGTCGGAACAAAGGTCGCCCTCTCCAACGGCGACATCCGGCGCGAAGTCACGATCCTCGGCCCCTGGGAGTCCGCTCCCGAGCATGGGATCTACTCGAACCAGTCGGACGTGGCCAAGGCCTTGATCGGTCATGGAACTGGCGAGATAGTGACGTTCATGGGGAACGACTACCAGATCGAATCCATCCGTCGCTGGACGGACTGAGAGTCGTCCTCTCACCAGGTCCTTCTCATCCTCAGAGGCTGTGAAAAAATCGAACATTCCCTTGGGAGCGCTGGCATCTTGCCGGCGCTCCGTTCGTTTCGCTTCAAATGGCGAGCTCGCGTGTCATCAAAAGGCGGCCGAGTGAACGCGACTGATGCCAAAATCGTGGCGGACGCTTTGCGAACAAACGCCGCCGGCCGTGCCGGCCCATTTCCGTTGATACAATGCGCGCACTGATCCGGGAGGAACGCCACCCATGACCTATGTCATCGCCGAGCCATGCGTGACCACCAAAGACACTGCCTGTGTCGAGGTGTGTCCGGTGGACTGCATTCATCCGAGAAAGGATGAAGCGACCTTTGAGAAGGAGACGATGCTGTACATCGACCCTGAGGTCTGCATCGACTGCGGAGCCTGCGAGCCGGCCTGCCCGGTTCAGGCAATCTTCCCGGAGGACCTCGTGCCGGAGAAGTGGAGCAACTACACGCAGATCAACGCGGACTGGTTCAAGGCGCAGACGTAATTGGTGACGGAAGTCACTATCTTTTGTTTTGAAGTTCGATTAGATTGACGACTCACAGCAGCCGAGCCGGAAACGGCTTCCAGGGGCGTAACGGCCCCTTTTTTATTTGCTCTTTGATTTTTGTCTCACCGATCGATCGAGACCCTTCAGCTACGCGCCCCACCTCGGACCCAAAGCCACGGTAGAGCGGGCGAATGGGCGTGCTCTTCGTGGTCCAAATTGCTGAAGCTACCTCTCTCTCTCTGCATCGCTAGCCGGAGGGTCTCGATGGAATGGTGAGGGTCAACAACGCGAGATCCCTCTCAGCGTCCCTTGAGCATCCCGAAAATCCCCCGGACCAGTTGCTGCGTGACCGTGCGCGCCACCTGCGTCGACGCGGCCCGAACCACACTCTTGGCCAGCGGGCTTCCCAGCACTTCCTGAAAGACGGTCTTTTCAGCCGGTGCGTTCCGCGGAGCCGATCCGGCAGCTGGAGTGGCGGCGGCAGGTGTGGCCCCCAGTTTCTTCTGCAGAATCTCGTGAGCGCTTTCGCGATCGATTGCGTTGACGTACTTCGACGCGATGGCCGACCGGCCGATGACCTGCTGATAGCCATTCTCATCGATCGCAGACATGGATGACGAGGGCGGAAGGATCTGCACGACTGCGGTAGGCGTCGGTGTTCCTTTCGGGCTGAGCACGGAGACGATGGCTTCACCGGTTCCCAGCGACGTCAGTGTCTTGCCGACGTCGTAGAAAGGACTGGTGGGATAGGTCGACGCCGTGGCCTTGAGGTCTTTGGCATCTTTCGGCGTGAAGGCGCGCACGGCGTGCTGGACCCGGTTCCCGAGCTGCGCCAGAACGTCTTCGTCGATGTCCTTCGGCGTCTGCGTGATGAAGAACACTCCGATGCCTTTCGACCGGATCAGGCGAGCCACCTGTTCGATGTGCTGCTGCAGGACCGAGGAGGCATCCTCGAAAAGAAGGTGCGCTTCGTCGAAGAAGAACACCAGCTTCGGTTTCTCCGGATCCCCCACTTCCGGCAGGTGGTAGTAGAACTGGCCGAGAAGCCACATCAGAAAGGTCGACCACAGACGCGGCTTGTCCTGCACATCATTCAGGGAGAGGACATTGACGACCCCTTTGCCGCCTGAAACGCGCATCAGGTCGTTGATGTCCAGCTCCGGCTCACCGAAAAACTTCCCTGCGCCCTGCTGCTCCAGCTCGATCATTTTTCGAATGAGCACGCCGACGGTCTGCGATGACATGGACCCGTATTGCTTCAGGTCAGCCTTTCCCTCCGCGCCGAGGTACTGGAGAACGTCGCGCAGATCCTTGAAGTCGAGGAGTGGCAGCTTTCGGTCGTCGCAGTACTGGAAGACCATGGCCAGCACGCTCTGCTGCACATCCGAAAGGTCGAGAACTTTTCCCAGAAGAATCGGGCCGAACGAGGTGATGGTGGCGCGAACCTGGGTGCCGTGCGTCCCGGTGAGGCTGAAGAATTCAACCGGAAACGCCTCGGGCGTGAACTCCCGGCCCACGCTCTTGACTCGCGCCAGGATCTTCTCGTTGGGCTGACCAGCCTGCGACATCCCGGCGAGATCGCCCTTCACATCCGCGAGGAACACCGGCACGCCGTTGCGGGAGAGCCCCTCCGCGAGAAGTTGCAGTGTTCGTGTCTTCCCCGTCCCGGTGGAACCGGCGATCAGACCGTGACGGTTCATGATTCCCAGCGGAATCCGCACGGGAAGGGTGCCTTTCGGAGTGCCTTCCTGGATCACGTGGCCGATGTCGATGGAGAGGCCGGAGAAATCAAACGCGGCGCGAAAGGTCTCGTCAAAAGTGGTCATGGCCCAGACGATTGCAAATCGCGCGCTATCCTGCTCACTCGCCCATCCGTGTGACCATTTTTGAGCAGAGGTTTCTTTGTTATTCGCGCGCGGCACTATCATTCGCGGCCATGAAGATCGCATTCATCGGGCTTGGCGCCATGGGATATCCGATGGCCCGCCATCTGGCCAGTCACTTCGACGTGCTCGTGTGGAATCGGACCTCGGAAAAGGCGGAACGACATGCTCGGGAGCATGGAACTCATCTGGCCAGGGATCTCGATGAGTGTGCCAGCGCGGAGATCATCATCACCATGTTGCCGACCAGTGCCGAGGTCGACGACGTCGTGGAGCGGCTTCTTCCCGCGCTGCGGCCGGGAACCCTGTGGATCGATGCGACCAGCGGAGATCCGAATGTGAGCCGGCGGACTGCAGAGGTTCTCGCAGAAAAGGGTGTGGCCTTCGTCGATGCGCCGGTGACGGGCGCCGTGGTCGGTGCGGAGAAAGCTACGCTGACGATCATGATCGGGGGCCAGGCACAGGACTTCGAGCGTGCCCGCGCGGTCCTGCAGCACTGCGGCAAAACCATCATTCACGTCGGACCCGCCGGATCGGGCCATGCCATCAAGGTGCTCACCAATTCGATCATGGGTGCCACCGTGTGGATCACCTCGGAGTGTCTGCTGCTGGCCAAACAGCTCGGCATCGACATGAAGACGGCTCTGGCCGTGACCAACGCTGGCAGCGGGCGGTCGAACGCCTCCGAGAATCTCTTGCCCATGCGCTTGATCGAGCACCAGTGGCCGCTGGTATTCAAGCTCGCCCATCACGATAAGGACATACGCATCGCGGCCTCGCTGTCGCACCAGCTGCATGCGTCGACGCCGATGCTGGCCCTGACCCAGCAGCTCTTCACCGCCTCGCTGAATCAACTCGGCGAAAACGCCGATTACATCGAGGTTGCCAGGATCGTGGCGAAGATGAACGGCACGACCTGGGAGTAGCGTCGGCGTCCCTGCCGGCGCGACTGGGCGAGCTCCCGCGGGCAGGATGCCCGCGACACGGCCGGCAGGGATGCCGGCGCTACGAAAGGCAGCCATTCACCCAGCATTGCGACTGAGGCGAAATCGCCGGCCGTGCCGGCCTAGAAGGTGGAGCGGATGATGCCGCCGTCGACCTGGATGCTTGCGCCGGTCACGTAGCTCGCGCGCTCGCTGCACAGGAAGGCCACGACATCCGCAAGCTCCTCCGGCCGGCCGAAGCGGCCCAACGGAATCGCTTTTACCGAGTCCTCCAGATATTGCTCGTACGTGATGCCTCGCTCCTGGGAACGAATTGCGCCGAGGTGCTTCTGGCGGTCGGTGAGGTAGTGGCCGGGGAGAACGGCGTTGACCAGGATGTTGTCCCTGGCCACCTGATCGGCCATGGTTTTTGTCAGGGCGGAGAGTCCAGCACGCAGCGTGCTGGAGATCGTCAACAGATCGATCGGCATTTTGGCCACCAGCGAGGTGATGTGAACGATGCGGCCCCACTTTCTTTTCTGCATTCCGGGGATGACCAGTTTGCTGAGGCGGACCACGTTCATCAGCGTGCTGTCGATCCCCAGCTGCCATTGAGACTCGTCGAGAGCCATGAAAGGAGCGGCGGGGGGACCGCCGGTGTTCGTGACGAGGATGTCGACCTGTCCAAACCGCTCCACGGTCTGCTGGAACCAACGCTCGAGGTCGGAGGCGCTGGTGACGTCGCACACCACCGCGATGACCTCGGCACCTCCGGCCTCGATCGCCGCGCGCACAGGCTCGAGCGATTCGGCCGAGCGGGAGCAGATCGAGAGGTGGCATCCCTCGCCCGCCAGTGCTTCGGCGATGGCCCGGCCAAGACCCTTGCTGGATGCGGCGACCATCGCCACTCGACCGGCGATATCCAGGTGCATTCGTAGACGATATCGCGCCCTCACGGAGATGTCACACCGGCGGAGCACCGGTTTGCGGATTGGCAATAGAATCCGCGAAAGAAGCAATCGGAGGGTGAAGTATGCGCAGAGTTCTGTTGATCGGTTTCGCCTTGATTCTTGCCCTGCCGCTCGCGGCCGATGAAGGGATGTGGTTGTTCAACCGCCCCCCGCGCGCGATGCTGAAGCAGAAGTACAACTTCGAGCCATCCCAGGCCTGGCTCGATCATCTACAGAAGTCTTCCGTGCGCTTCAACAGTGGCGGGTCCGGCTCCTTCGTATCGTCGGACGGTCTCCTGCTGACCAATCACCACGTTGGACTGGACTGTCTGTCGAAGATCAGCGACGCCAAACATGACTACATCGCCACGGGATATCACGCCAAAAATCGCGCCGGTGAGGTGAAGTGCGTCGATCTGGAGCTGAACGTTCTGATGTCGATCGAGGACGTCACCAGCCGCGTCAACGCCTCAGTGACCGCCGGGATGCCGGTCGCGGATGCGACCAGGGCACGCCGCAGTGTCATGGCGGCCATCGAGCAGGAGTCCGCGCAGAAAACCAGCCTCCGCAGCGACGTGGTGACCCTCTACCAGGGCGCGGAATATCACCTCTACCGCTACAAAAAGTACACCGACGTCCGGCTGGTCTTCGCCCCGGAGGTCTCCATCGCGTTCTTCGGCGGCGATCCCGACAACTTTGAGTATCCCCGTTACGATCTGGATGTCTGCTTCTTCCGCGCCTACGAAGATGGCAAGGCAGTCCATCCGGCGGACTACCTGAAGTGGAGCGAGACGGGAGTCAAAGAAAATGAACTCGTTTTCGTGTCCGGCCATCCCGGCGGCACGAATCGCCTGAACACGATGTCGCACCTGCAGTGGTTCCGCGACGTGACCTACCCCTTCACCATGAACCTGCTGCGGCGACGGGAAGTCCTGCTGAGCAACTACAGCGAGCGCTCCACCGAAAACGACCGACGCTCGCACGACGACCTGTTCGGGGTCAAGAACTCGCGGAAGGCCTACGTCGGTCGGATTGCCGGTCTGCAGGATCCAGCCGTCTGGGCGACGAAATCGTCCGCCGAATCGGCGCTCCGGCAGAAGGTGGACGCCGATCCACAGCTCAAAGCGCAGTACGGGGACGCGTGGTCCATGGTCGACCAGGCGTTTGCCACCTACCGTCCCATCTACGCCGAGTATCGGTTTCTGGAGGGAGGCACCGCTTTCAACTCCCGCCTGTTTGGCATCGCCAAAACGCTGCTCCGCCTGCCGGAAGAAACGAAGAAGCCGAATGGCGAGCGGCTGCGCGAATACCGGGAGTCGAACCTGGAGTCGCTGAAGCAGGACCTGTACTCCGAAGCGCCGCTCTATGACGACATGGAGACGCTGGAGCTTGCGGATTCTCTGGCCAACTGGATCGAGGTTCAAGGCGCCGATGATCCGCTGGTCAAACAAGTGCTCAACGGGAAGTCTCCGCAGCAGCGCGCGTCCGAGCTGGTGCGCACCACGAAGCTGCATGACGTAACCGCCCGGAAGCGGATTGCAGAAGGAGGAGCAGAAACCGATCCGATGCTGGAAGTCGCGCGGATCGTCGACGCGCGCTCCCGCCAGCTGCGCAAACAGGTGGAGGACAACGTTCAGGAGCCGTTGCGGCAGGCCTACGCCAAGATCGCCAACGCCGGCTTCAAGGTCAGCGGAGGCGACAGCTACCCGGACGCGACCTTCACCCTCCGCCTGTCCGTCGGTACCGTGAAGCAGTTCGAGGAGAACGGGACGACCATCCCCTGGTCGACCACCATCGGCGGAACCTTTGACCGCTCCGCCCAGCACAAGAATCAGGTGCCCTTCAACCTGCCGAAGACGTGGCTGGCCAAGAAGGAAACCCTGAAAAACGACAAGACCCCGTTCAACTTCATCTCCACGGCGGACATCATCGGCGGAAACTCCGGGAGCCCGGTGGTCAACCGAGCCAACGAGTTCGTGGGCATCATCTTCGACGG